>NZ_DASTTN010000047.1:0-11578 GCF_035760125.1 Flavobacterium sp. | reverse complement strand
ATTTGTGGACAGATGCTATTATTGACCCACTAGAAACAAGAACCTGGATTTCTATGGGTATCGAAGCCGCTAACCACTCTCCTATTGAAAAGAAATTTAATTTGGGAGTAATTCAGGTTTAATTGTAAACCAATTGACACTTTTAAAAATTTCATAAACTCCTGACTTATCGGGAGTTTTTTTTTGTAAAAAAGAATTAAAGAATATCCAATTCATAATACAGCACCCTAAACAAATCTCATTCAATAAAAATTCAACAATCAAGTAGAATATTTTCATCATCTTAATTTTATTAATACTATAATTACAATAGCACATAAAAGAGATATTGTCAATAAATATCACAAAAAATTAATATATCTCATTAATTTTTAGTAACTTAGTGTAACTAATTTAAAACTTAAGGCATTATGAACAATGTAAAAACCTTAAATAAGTGGGCAAATGCACATACTTATTTACCAGTTGATTTATTACGCATGGCTCTTGGCGTTTTTCTATTTATGAAAGGAGTCTATTTCTTTTCAAACATCCAATATTTAGTTGATTTATTAACACCAATAGACCAAATAGACCATATTGGAGCTGGTATGTTTCTAATTCATTACATAGCACCAGCACATTTAATTGGAGGTATCTTAATTTTCTTTGGTCTATTGACACGTTGGGCCATTATATCTCAATTACCTATTTTAATATGTGCCATTATTATTAATTTTATGGGACAAATGCATCACCAAAATTTACTATTAGCAATACTAACACTAGCAGTATGTATATTTTTCCTAATCTATGGAAGCGGGAAAAATTCGGCGGACTATTTTTTTAAAATGCAAAAATAATCCTGCCTAGAATTTATATCAAAACAAAAAAGAGAGGAATAACCATCCTCTCTTTTTTATTTAGTAATCTATAGCTTTTAATTAGACTGCCATTTTTTTGCTTTCTTCTCTCATTATTTTACCAGTAGCAGTTTCTTTGAATTTAGGAATAAAAACAACTTCTTTTGGTTTCTCATATTTATCCAAAACATCAAATACAGAATGATCGATATCCATTGGCAAACCTTCCACATAAAGAACAACTTTTTCTCCCAAAGTTTCATCTGGCACTCCATTCACAAAATAACGTCTTGGAATTAGAGTAGATAATTTAGCTTCTACTTGCTCAGGCATAATTTTTATTCCGCCACTATTGATTACATTATCAAAACGTCCTAACCAAACAAATTGTGTGTCTGATATTAATTTTACAATATCATTAGTTACAATTTTTTCAATTCCGATATTTTTGGCAACAATTTCCAAACATTGATGCTCATTAACGGAAACTGTTACATTTGGTAATGTAGTGAAAGCTTCCACTCCTACTTTCTTGGCAGCTATATGTGTGATTGTTTCTGTCATACCGTAGGTTTCATAAATCTCGATTGGCAGTTTAACCAATTCTTGTTCCAATGATTTATGAATTTTAACTCCACCTATTATTATCTTTTTAATATTCGATAATTTGTCAATTGAATTCTTAGCTTGGAGAGGTACCATTGCACAAAAATCATATTTCTCATCATTATGCTCCAAAGGATGAGAACTTGGAGGTACAAAATCCATATCCAAACCTAAGACAAACGAACGTACAAACATCATTTTACCTGCAACATAATTGGCAGGCAAACAATGTAGTACTCTATTTCCTGGCTGAAGATCAAAAAAATCTCCGGTAGCAATCGCCGATTGAACCATTGCATTTTTTTCAATTCTAATAGATTTTGGATTTCCTGTCGTTCCAGAAGTGTACATATCGATATAAGATTTGTCATCAAACCAATCCAATAAAAAATCACCTACCGACTGTTCAAAATCTTCCCCTTCTTTTATAAAACTATAAGCTATTCTACATAAATCTTCTCTTGTTAAATGAAATCCATTTAATTTAAAAAGGTTGTGTACATTTTTGTATGTTACTGTATTATCCATAATGGTTGTTTTGATTTTTTGGGTATTAAATTAAGACTATTTCACAACAGTTCCCGTTAGCTTTTCTTTCCAACCAGACCAATTGTATTTTACTCCAAATATAATCAAAAGTAGAGGATAAATAACAACAACAGGGAAGATAATATCAAGTCCAGCCTCAGGTTCTGACACATCTTTGAAAATGGAATAAGTTTGAAAAGCAGACCAATCTGAGGTTACTAATAATGCTCCAATTAAATTATTTGCAGCATGAAAACCCAAAGCCAATTCCATTCCGTCATCCATCAAAGTCATTATCCCTAACAAAAAACCTGTACCTATATAATAAACCATAATTATATTCCCCATCTTGGTTACTTCAGGATTAAAAAGATGCATTAACCCAAAAATACTGGACGTCATCAATAACGGAAACCATTTATTACCCCATAAATTAGCAAAACCCTGCATCAAATAACCGCGAAAAATTAATTCTTCAACACTGGTTTGAATTGGGATCAAAAAAGTAGCAATCACGACCAAAATCAAGAAAGGAATAAGTTGAAAATTAATTTTAAAATCAGCTGGATTAAAATAACACATCAACAGAGTTGAAATTGCGGTAAATATTGACCAAATAAAAAAAGAGAAAAACACTCTTTTCCAATCCATTTTTTTTCTGGCTGTCACAATGGTAAGCAATGTTTGTTTATGCAAAAAACGTACAACAAAATAAATTCCTCCTAAAGCAAACACAAATGAAATAAGCAGTAAAAACAAATTCAAATTTGGCTCAAAAAAATGCATTAATTCATCATCAGTAGTTGGATAAACTTTCCCTTGAAATAATGTTTGAAATAATATTAATCCTAACATGGGCAACTGTCCCACAAAAGAAGCCCCAATTATAAAAATTGAGCCTAAGATATATTTCCAAAATTTATTATTTCTGTCAATTCCTTGTTCTATAAACATTTGTTATTTTTTCTACAATTATACTTAAAATGGTATTTCAAATCTTATTTTTGCCCGAACTAAAATAGCTTATTATTTTAGTATAAACTAAATCTCAACTACAAAAATGATACAAATATACCACAATCAACGTTGCGGAAAATCAAGAAATTGTTTACTCCTTTTGAAAGAATCAGATAAAGAAATTGAAATAATCAATTATCTCAACACTCCTCCTAGCGCAGATGAATTAACAGCGTTACTTCAAAAACTAAATTTAACACCAATCGAGTTAGTGCGTCAAAAAGAAGTTATTTGGATAGAAAATTACAAAGGAAAAATATTGACTGAAAATGAAATCATTCAGGCGATGGTTGAAAACCCAATTCTTATTGAACGGCCTATAGTCGTTAATGGAAATAAAGCAATTATCGGTCGGGATTTGGAGAAGGTAATTCCATTCATATA
Source organism: Flavobacterium sp. (assembly GCF_035760125.1). Lineage (GTDB taxonomy): Bacteria > Bacteroidota > Bacteroidia > Flavobacteriales > Flavobacteriaceae > Flavobacterium. The sequence continues at coordinate 8,201 of NZ_DASTTN010000047.1, read as the reverse complement.
GACATTAACATAATTTTAGGAAAACCAACTTTAAACCTTTTAAAGATTTCTCTATCCAATGAAGAAATCTTATTTATTACTAATGAAAAAATTAAACCTTACTCTAGTTCTTTTATTTTTGCTTTTTGGACTGTCCAACTTTGCACAACAAGGTCCTCCAACATTTAGCAAAATCAAAGTGACTGGGAAAATTGTAGACAAAAAGAGCAACCAGCCCTTAGAATTCGCTACTGTCACTTTGAAGAATCAAAAAAATCCAAAAGCCATTTCCGGCGGAATTACTAATAACAAAGGAGAATACGAAGCTGATGTTATTCCTGGTATTTATGATATAACTATCGAATTTATTTCCTTTAAATCAATCGAAATAAAAGGGAAAAATATAACCGAAAAAATTTCATTAGGTACAATTGGACTTGAAGAAGATGCTTCACAATTGAACGAAGTAGTTGTACGTGCCGAAAAATCATCTGTTGAGATAAAACTGGACAAAAAAGTATACAACGTTGGTCAGGATATGATGGTAAAAGGTGGAACTGTAAGTGATGTTTTAGACAATGTCCCTTCTGTTTCCGTTGATACTGAAGGAAATGTAAGCTTAAGAGGAAGTGATAATATCCGAATTTTAATTGATGGAAGACCATCCTATGCTGTAAACATCGCAGAAGCTTTAAGACAACTTCCTGCCGATGCAATTGACAAAGTTGAAGTTATCACAAATCCATCAGCACGATATGATGCGGAAGGTGGTTCTGGAATAATCAATATCATCCTTAAAAAAGGGAAAAACCAAGGTTTTAACGGAACTATTATAGCTTCAACAGGTATTCCTGAGACATATGGTTTAAGTGCCAATGTGAATTATAAAACCGAAAAATTAAACTACTTCACTACTGCGGGTTACAACCACAGAACAAATGAAGGTGGTGGTAAAACTTATTCAGAATATTTCAATGAAGACGGTTCTGTTAAAAACTATTTAGATGAAGATCGTGACACAAAGAGAACCAGAGATGGTTTTAATGGAAGAGCTGGTGTTGAATGGACAGTAGCACCAAACACTTATTGGACAAATGCCATCAATTACGAAAAGAATACTGGAGAAGACGAAGATTTAATCAACTACAGCAACTATGATGCATCTCATATTTTCACAGGTACTACTTACCGTTTGAACAATGGAGATACTGGTAGTGAAAACGCCTCATATACTTCAAACTTAATCAAAAACTTCAACGACAAAGGACACAAACTTACCGTTGATGCTTCTATTTCAAGAAATACTGATGATAGCCAAAGTATCATTACAGGTTCTGACAACTATAACAACACCTTAAATAACCAGGTACAGAAACAAGCACAATTACAGGCCGATTATGTACTACCGCTAGGAGAAGGAAGTCAGTTTGAAGCTGGATATAAAGGGAATTTTGGTGATTTAAACAATGAATATTATGTTCTGGACAATCAAGGTGCAAGAATAGATAATTTATCAAACACTTTAGAATACAAAGAAAATATCAATGCTCTTTATACACAATATGGTTTCAAAAAAGATAAATTCTCCTATTTATTTGGGTTACGTTGGGAAGACACCAATGTTCATGTAAACTTATTAGACACAAACGATTTCAATACTAAAAAGTACAACAACTTTTTTCCGAGTGCTTTTATCAGCTATCAAATTTCAGATCAGAGTAACTTCACTACAAGCTACAGTAAACGTTTAACAAGACCAAGAGGACGTTTCATGAATCCTGCAGTAAACTATTCAAGCAACGTTAATATTTTTCAAGGAAATCCTGACCTAAACCCTTCCCTAACTGACAAATTTGATGTTGGGTATATCAAACGTTGGGAAAAGGTAACATTTAATACATCAGCTTATTTTGAAAACACAAAAGATGTTTTCAGCTTTGTAAGATCTCCTACAGGTGATGAGGTAAATGGAATTCCAGTTATTAAAAGCCAACCAATTAATTTAGGAAAAGAACAAAAATTTGGTTTTGAGTTTACTTTAAATTACAACCCATTCAAAATATGGAGAATAAACAGTAACTTCAATTTATATAATGTAAAAACAACCGGAGAACACAGCTATACAGATACAAACGGCGACCTAATAATTCAAAATCTTGATAACCAAGCCAATACTTGGTTTGCAAGAGTTAACTCCAAACTAACATTACCATACAAAATCGACTGGCAATTGAATGCTACCTACAATGGTGAACAAAAAACAGCACAAGGAAAAAACTTAGATCAATTTAGTATGAACACCGCATTCAGTAAAGATCTTTTAAAAGACAAAGCAACACTAGCATTCAATATTAGTGATATTTTCAACACGAGAAAAATGAGATCTTATACGTATCTTGAAAACCAAACATCGTATGGTGAAATGCAATTCCGCAAACGTCAATTCAATTTATCGTTCACTTACCGTTTCAACAAATCTAAAAGTGATAAAGAAAAGACACAGCCTAAAAATGAAGGTGGAGGAGATGGAGATTTCCCAGGATAATCTTCAAACACCAGATATAATAAAAAAAGGATTCGTAATAACGAATCCTTTTTTATTTTAAAGTAAAAATAAGACTAAGCTTCTTCTTCTTTTTGTTTTGCTTTCTTTTCTTTATAAGCTTCCCAAGTTGCTCCACCTACCCAATAGGATACGAAACCAACAAGGAAAAACATTAACCAAAATCCCATTGTAAGGATGGTTAAGAAAAGTAAAAAGCCTAAATACTGATGAAATTCAAACATGTTTTCCGGAATTTTTGAATGTAGGGACAAATATAAGTTTTAAATCTTTCCGCACCAATAAAATCAACAAAAACTATAGAGCAATTTTCAAATTATTAAAAATCTATAATAATTAGAAATAAGCAATATTACTTTACTATCTGGTATTCAAAAAATTAATTCCTTTTTAACAAAACAAACATTAGTAATCACAAAAAAACATTCCATTTATTCTTTTTTTTTAATTTAATTTACGTACTGTTGTTTTACCAAAAATCAAATAACCCTAAAAAACCACCCCAATGAGCAAGACATTCTACTCTCTATATTTTCAAATTAGCAAAAAAATGGAAAATCACAGTGTCGATTTCATGAGATATGCCTTAGCAATTGTCTATATTTGGTTTGGAACTTTAAAATTAATAGGAATGAGCCCTGCTGGTGAATTAGTAGAGCAAACCGTTTTTTGGTTTAAACCAGAGATTTTTATACCTTCATTAGGTTTTGTTGAAGTATGCATTGGAATTGGGTTTTTATTCAAAAAATTAATTCCCTTTACCATTATAATTTTGCTGTTTCATATGGCAGCCACTTTTTTTCCGCTTTTTATATTACCTAAAATCTGCTTTGATTCCTTCCCATACTGTCCAACATTGGTAGGTCAATACATTATCAAGAATCTAGTATTAATAAGTGGCGCTTTTTGTGTAGCTGGAAAATACAATCATCAATACTACACTGTTTCAAGAACCTAAAATTCATACGGCTGTTCTTTTTTTTAAAATACTATGTCATTTGTTCTACAAAAAACAACATAAAATTATTAATACACATTTTAACATTTTTAACAATCCATCAAAGTAACAACTCTATTTTGCAATAATATTATCAAATTGTCATTTTTAAATCTAAAATTTTCTATTATAGTTCAATTAATAATTATATTTGTTCATCAAATAAATTAAACTTTTATGGAAGAATGTATCTCAGTTTTTGATATGCTAAAAATTGGTGTTGGACCATCAAGTTCACATACACTTGGCCCTTGGCGTGCGGCTGAACGTTTCTTAAACGAACTGAGAAGTGAATATGATATCAATGCGGTAACTAGAGTAAAAGTTGATTTATACGGTTCTCTTTCCTTAACTGGAAAAGGACATGCAACCGATTTGGCTATTATGCTTGGACTAAGCGGTCAGGATCCAGAATACATTCCTATTCAAGACATTGACGGAATTATCAAATCGATTGAAGCCAAAAACGAAATCTATTTAGGAAACCAAATCCATATTCCTTTTTATTTTCTTCAGGACATTGTTTTCAATAAAAACTTTCTTCCTTTCCATGCTAATGGATTAACATTTACGGCCTACTTCAATGATGAAACCAAATACAGTTCTACCTTTTATTCCATAGGTGGAGGATTTGTAGTTAAAGAGGAACGAGAAAATGCTCAAAACAAAGAAGCCATAAAGTGTGCTTTTCCTTTTCCTATTGATAAAGCCACTGAACTATTAGCCTATTGCACAAAAGAAAATAAATCTATTTCGGAAATCGTTTATGAAAACGAAAAATCCATGCGTCCCGAGGCAGAGATTCATAACGAATTAATGCGTATTTGGCATACCATGCTCGAATGTATGTATATTGGTTGTCATTCCGAAGGCATACTTCCTGGCGGTTTGAACGTACGAAGACGGGCTTTTGATATGCATCAAAATTTGATTGGTTTATCCAATTATTCCAATCCGCAAGAATGGCTCGAAGAAATTAGAAAAACCGAAGTTAAATTTCGTCAAATTCTAAAATGGGTAAGCTGTTTTGCATTGGCGGTAAACGAAGTAAATGCTGCACTAGGAAGAGTTGTAACCGCTCCAACCAATGGAAGTGCTGGAGTAATTCCTGCTGTTTTAATGTATTATTTGGTTATTGAAAACCATCAGGGAGACGAAAACGAAATCAAGAAATTTTTGATGGTCGCCGGAGAAATAGGCAGCATTTTCAAAAAAGGATCAACCATTTCTGCTGCAATGGGAGGATGTCAAGCCGAAATAGGCGTTTCGAGCGCTATGGCTGCGGGCGCTTTGTGCGAATTAATGGGCGGAACTCCAGATCAAGTATTAGTGGCCGCCGAAATTGCGATGGAGCATCATTTGGGCTTAACTTGTGATCCAATTGGTGGGTTGGTGCAAATTCCTTGTATCGAAAGAAATACAATGGGAGCCATAAAAGCCATTAACGCTGCTGAACTTGCCCTAGAAACCGATGCCAAAAATGCCAAAGTATCCCTAGATAAAGTAATAGACACTATGTGGCAAACAGCCAAAGACATGAACTCAAAATACAAAGAAACCTCTGAAGGTGGACTTGCAATTGCTGTGAATTTGGCGGACTGTTAAAAAAATAGATAGTAGATTTCAGATAGCAGAAAGTAGATAAAAAAAGATTTCAGAATAAGAAGGTCAACATCTTATCTGAAATCTTTTTTTGTATTCTGAAATCTGCTAACTAATCACCTTTCTATCCAATTCTAATTTAGAAATAGGTTGATACACAATAGGAATTTCTTCCAAAACCACATCACTTTTGTCAAGCCCAAAAGCTCGGGTATCCGATAGCGACATGTTTTTTAGTATATAATAGGAATTCAATAAAAGTCCATCTCTTATCGCAAATTCATTTTCAACAGATAAAAACTTTTCTATAATTACAAATTTAAAATCAGGCTCTGAGTTATATTTTGTTGAACCATCAGCACGGACGTGCAAATTCAATTCTTTATTGTCTATCAGATTTTGAACAATTCGTTTAAAATACAATTCGACTTTTGGCTGGATTCTAAAACCAATATTCAAAACAATTTTAATCACTTTATCATCCAATAACTCGATAACTTCATAATTCAAATCAAAAGGAGAGTTGGTTCTATTGATATGAAAAAACCAATACACATCGGCTCTTTTGGGCTTTTTGGAAAAGATGGAATTCAGTATTTTCTCTTCAATTTCATAATTCCTGTCCGCTTTTGACAAATAAATTAAATGGGTAGAATACTTCGGAATCGTTATGTCATTGCTCAATTCCTGAAACATTGCTGTGTACTCGCTCAAATTTGTAAATTTCACAAGTTTATTATTGATTTTTCGGGAAAAGTACCAAACGTACATTGTCATAAATATAAATAGCTCGAAAAACAAGAACATCCAACGTTCTTTGATTTTTATAATATTGGCAACGAAAAATGAAATCTCGATAACCACAAAAACAGTTATTATTAGGGTAATAAGAACCCTGTTCATCTTTTTGATATAAATCAAATAATAATTTAAAAGAACGGTAGTCATCAGCATCGCTATGGTTATCGAAAATCCATAAGCAGCTTCCATATTTGATGAAGTTCTAAAATACAAAACCATTAAAATACAACCAACCCACAAAATAGTATTCACCGATGGAATATAAATTTGACCTTTAAAATTCGTTGGATTTTTCATCGTCACACGAGGCCAAAAATTAAGCGAAACCGCTTCGTTAATTAATGTAAACGAACCGCTTATCAATGCCTGAGAAGCGATAATTGCAGCAAAAGTAGAGATGACAACTCCCGCAAATAAAAACCATTGAGGCATAATGGTATAAAAAGGATTTCTGCCTTCCAGGAAATGATTGCTTTGGTTCATTAACCATGAGGCTTGTCCCAAATAATTAACAACCAATGCTATTTTTACAAAAACCCAAGTGGTCCTAATGTTTTCTTTTCCACAATGTCCCAAATCCGAATACAATGCTTCGGCTCCAGTAGTACAAAGAAAAACAGCTCCAAGCAACCAAAATCCATGTGGATATTCCACTAACAATTCATAAGCATACACAGGGTTCAAGGCAGTCAATATTGCAGGATGTTCTAAAATCTGTACAAAGCCTAAAACAAAAAGCATAGAGAACCAAACCACCATGGCGGGACCAAAAAAGAAACCCACTTTTTGCGTTCCAAAACGCTGAAAAAAGAAAAGACCAGAAATAATAACTATGACTATGGGTAAAATAGGAATATTTGGAACTATATCTCTCAAACCCTCAACTGCTGAAGTTACAGAAATAGGCGGGGTAATAATTCCATCAGCCAATAGTGTGGTGGCTCCCAAAATAGTTGGAATTACTAATTTCCCTTTTCCAAAACGTTTGACCAATGCATAAAGAGAAAACACACCACCTTCACCATGATTGTCGGCTGAAAGTGTCATTAAAACATATTTAAAAGTTGTTTGAAAAGTAAGTGTCCAAAAGATACATGAAATCCCTCCATAAACCAGTAGTTTTGATATTTCTCTTTGCCCTATAATGGCTTTCATAACATATAACGGACTGGTTCCTATATCACCATAAATGATTCCGAGTGCTACTAAAAGTGTTGCGGCAGTAATTTTTTGAGCCGTTGATTTATTCATTTTATTTTAATTTTTATTCATTTAATTCATTCCTTTTATGCCAAAGCAAAGCCTATACGATAAGTGTTTCACACTCCATATTACATTATTCCTATACCTATTTAATTGATTTTAACTGGTGTTAAATCGATATCCTACACCCGATTCTGTGATAATAAATTTAGGATGATTCGGATCTTCCTCAATTTTTTTACGAAGCTGTGCGACAAAAACTCGCAGATATTGCGTCTGGTCAGCATAACTGTTTCCCCAAACCTGCTTCAGCAAATATTGATGGGTTAATACTCGTCCTTCATTTTTTATAAAAATGGAAAGCAAATTGTATTCGGTCGTAGTGAGTTTCAAAATTTCATTATTCAGTCTCACAATCCTGGAAGCCAAATCTATAGAAACATTACCAAACTCTATAATTGGTTCCGAATCATAAGCAACCATATTTCGCAAAGCAGTACGAATTCTAGCCAGTAATTCCTGCGTTCTGAAAGGTTTGGTCAAATAATCATTTGCCCCATTATCAAGCGCTTTTACAATTTCATCTTCGGCACTTTTTACTGTCAAAATAATAATCGGATTCTGGTACCATTCTCGTAATCGCTTCAAAACAACTTGTCCATCCTCATCAGGCAACCCCAAATCAAGTATAACCAAATCAGGTTGATAATTGGCTACCATAGACAAACCTTCTTTTGCATTTATTGCAAAAAATGTTTTGTAACCATTAGAATTCAAAGTGATTTCAAGTAGTTTCCTAATTTGAATTTCATCATCAATTATCAAAATTTGGGCACTATTATTCATTTGAAATCTCTTTAGTATTCATAGTTAAGGTTTGAAAACTAAGCGTAAAAACCGAGCCACCTTCTTCCCTATTCTTAAGTGTTACTTTTCCGTGTTGTGCTTCTACAAACCCTTTTACAATAGACAAACCAAGGCCTGTTCCTCCGGTTTTTGAATTTTGCAATCGGTAAAATTTATCAAATACTTTATCAATTTCATTTTCCGGAAACC
>NZ_DASTTN010000046.1:0-3811 GCF_035760125.1 Flavobacterium sp. | reverse complement strand
AAACAATAAGGTCTGTTTTTGCAGCCGATCCCAGCGAACTGCTCTGTACAATGCTTATCATCATATTATCAGGATCTGCCATAATAGACTGGACAATATCATCATTAAACACTATTACACTTTTGCTTGTAATGGACTTTGAACCAATTTTTGCAGAAACAAACTTAATTTGACTGGTAATTTCATCAATTGAGTTTGGAAACCTATTTCTCAAGCGATATAGCGCAAGCGCTTCATAGAATGTTTTCCCCTTCAAATCCAAGGAATTTGCCATATTTTCTGGAGCCTTAGAAATATTTGACACCAAAGACAGATCTGCCCTGTTCTCAGAATTATCCAAATCTGAATCTGTTGAACATGAAATAAAAAATAAAGAGGTCACGATGCATACTAAAAGATTTTTCATGGTTATGGTTATTTAAAATGTAAATGAGAATTTCTTCTCAGTTCATTTCACCCGGATAAGCAGAACTTTTATTCAGCACGATGCTGAACATTTTGCTTTTGAATTCGACGCAAATCTATTCCGTTAAAAAACGTCACACAACCTGATATCTGTGGGTTTTCATGATTTTAAGTATGGATTTCATGGAAATCCATACTTCTTTTATTATAAATAAAACGCTACAATTCAAATGTTTATAGTATTTTTGATTTCTGCCTCATAAAACTATACTGACAATCTTTAGAAGCTTGCACGGATATTTTTACAAAGCCTTTTACTCACTAAACCTGCAACCTACCATGAATCGAAATCTCCTACTTTTACTCCCCATGCTGGTGTCTCAATTTATCACCGGACAAAAAAACACGCATTTAGCTACTGATTCTTTGGTAAATAAGAGCTATGATTATCTGGATGAAAAAATATATGAGCTGAGAAAAGACAGCACAAAAGCTTCCGTTTATTTATTTGTCTATTTACAAAAAGCAAAAAGAGAGCATAATTGGAAAGAAGTCACAAATGCATACCAAAACATACTGCATCAGTCGCCGGATAAATTGCGCCTTATCTATGCAGACAGTATGATTCTTGCAGCAAAAAAAACGAATGAAGATGCTGTAATTGGATCGGCCTATCTTTCAAAAGGTATTGTTTATTACGGGCAAAAACAGCAAATTGAAGCAATGGACAATTATCTAATTGCAAACCGTTTCATTTCTAAGACCAACGATAAATATCAGATACATAAGGTAAAATATCACATTGCATTGATTAAATTCTATATTGGTCTTTACGATGAAGCAATTGCACTATTGAAACAATGTGTGACATATTACAAAGACAGCGAACCAAGACCGTACTTAAACTCCCTGCATTCTCTGGGATTATGTTATAATAAAATCGGAGATTATGGCCGTTGTTCTGAAACCAATACATTAGGACTATCTGAAAGTGACCGATTAGAAATCAAAGAAATGATTCCTTACTTTAATCATTCAGAGGGAATAAATGAATATTATAAAAAAAATTATGCAGCGTCAATAAAAAACATTCAATCCTCACTCGAAGAAATAAAAGAGAATAAAGATTTTGCAAATGAATCAATTGGTAACTTTTATATCGGTAAAAGCTATTGGTCAACAAATCAAAAAAATAAAGCACTGCCGTATTTTCAAAGGGTTGATGAAATTTTTAAGAAAAAGAACTATTTGCGACCAGATCTTCGTCAAGTATATGAACTATTGATCACCTATTATAAAACCAAAGATGATTTATATACGCAATTGTATTATGTAGATCAGCTGCTAAAGGCAGACACACTTCTTATAGAAACTAACAAACACTTAATCGGAAAGGTGTATAAAGAATATGACACCAAAGAATTAATATCCGAAAGAGAAGAAATCAAGAAACAGCTTGCTCGCGAGAAATATTACGATTTCATTTCGGCAGGAGTAATATTACTGTCTTTCCTAACAATAGTGTTTATGACCTATCGCCATTTTAAAAACAGAAGCCTTTATAAAAAGAAATTTGGGGAATTGATGACTCAGTTAAATGATAATAAAAATAAACCGAAATTTAAAAATGAAAAATCCCAGATTCTTGACATAAATCCGGACACCGTTTCTACGGTTTTGAAACAAATGGAAAAATTTGAAAGGGATAAAAAATTTTTAGAAAAAGATTGGAATCTGGGTACACTTTCCGCATCATTCAACTCCAACTCCAAGTATTTATCCACTATTATACATCATTATAAGGATAAAGGTTTTGTGGAATATATTAATGATCTTCGCATTGACTATATTATTTCACTGCTGCACAATGAACCCAAATATAAACATTACACCAATGGATCCTTGGCAGACGAAGCAGGTTTTAGCAGCACTCAACGTTTTGCAAATGCTTTTCTGGCTAAAACGGGTATGCCAACTACCTATTTTATGGAAGAGCTAAGAAAAAAGTAACTTTAATTGCATCAGATCTTTACAAAGAATAGATTGGTTTTTCCCACGATAGAAAATAAAATCTTCGCTCAATTACAGCAATTTTAACAACAAAATATCCCTGCCCTACCCGTAAACTTCTATTTTTGCAGCCTAATTTAATACAATATTATCATGAAAGATTTAGTTGCAAAAATCAACGCCGAATTCGAAACATTCAAAACAGAATCTGAATCTCTTACTGAGAAAGGTATCAAAGCTGCAGGACCTAGAGCCCGTAAATCAACTTTGGAACTGGAAAAACTTTTAAAAGAGTTTAGAAAAGTTTCTGTTGAAGAATCAAAAAAATAAGATTTTAATTTATGGCCCTTTGGATTTTTCTGGAGGGCTTTTTAATTGTTCTCTACCGCATATCAACAAAACTGAATCTTTAGTACTCGGTGCAAAGTCAATTACCCTTTCTTTTCTTTGTCAACAATTAATTTTAAAGAATTAATATAATCGGTATCAAATTCTATAACTCTTATTTTGTTCAGCTTAAAACTCATCTCACCTTCAAATTCCCCTTCGATTCCCAAAAAATCAATTATAAGCTCTTCCTCATTTATTTCTATTAATTTCCCAAGATAAACTGCTTTATCTGATTTTTTTGCAATCTGAAAAATTTCATATTTATCCGCTAGAAAATGTATAATTGAAAACAAATCTTTAAGCGGAATGATTTCCTCCGCGCTTGTTTTTAAACCTTTAAGTTTAATTACTCTTTCCGTGAATTCATGGTCCTTGTCTTGAATAATAGACTTTACATTCTTGTTTTTTAATATCGTATAGCCATCAATTATAAAATCAACAGGGTTATTTTTCAGTAAAATCCAATCTTCGGTCCAATCAATAAGAAAACCGGTAAAAATTTCTTTCTTGTCGTCAAATTCTATTGAAATTAATTGTCGTAAGTATTTTTCCATTATTTTTATAGTTTAGATAGCGATTTGCTATTGACCTCAGTTTGTCTGAAAAATTAAATTAGTTAATTATAATGTAATATACGATCTAAAATACAATAATTTTTCTTTTTAAACTTGTAAATCGTCGGCAAAAAGTGAGTTGGTTTTTATAAACAATTACATTCAACTTTTGACCACCAAAGCAGGATTTACCAAACCATTTTAGAACGTCGCCATTTTCCCTTACTTCTGGACTCTTAATTTTAAGTAATTCTTCAAAACTTTCTCCAAAAACAAGGATTTGTTTAGAATCTTCAAAATATATTCCTTCTTCTAATTTAAATGGTTTTTCCATAAAGTTTTGTTTTACAATGAAATATAATGTGCTGCCTTTAGTTTACATAATCAAATAAATCCTTATTTTTCCGTTGTCACTAAACATCCCAAATACAAAACCAACTTTCCATTAAGCC
>NZ_DASTTN010000045.1:0-2236 GCF_035760125.1 Flavobacterium sp. | reverse complement strand
AACTACAATTGAAATTGTAAAATAAATGTATTAAGAGCAAAAGGATAAAAAATACACTTTACATTTAAGAGATCCAAGTATCTATACTCAATTACAAGAGCCAGCATTAGTACTTATTGATGGATTTCTTTTACAGGACACGAATGAGCTTTTTGAATATAACATGAAAAATATAACCAAAATAAGTGTAATTCCTGGATTATATTACCTTGGTCCAAAAGCTTTCAATGGTCTCATCAGTTTTACAACAAAAGGCCAGGATTATGTCAGTACGCAGTCTGGTCCCTATATTCTTGATGCATCCGTTTTAAGACCATCAATAAAAAAAGAGTATTACACTCCAGACTATACAGACAAGTCTAAAAACGAAAGAATTCCAGATTATCGCTATCAATTGCTATGGCTTCCCCAACTTACCTTAGCCAACAATGAAAATCCTGTATCCTTTTACACCTCCGATGTGACAGGAACATTCGAGATCACACTTGAAGGTTTTACAGACCAAGGCATACCAGTCTCACTAAAAGACACTTTTGAAGTACAATAAATACCTCCAAAACCCCAATTCATTAATTTGATTTGGGGTTTTTCATTATTAGGATGTGCAAACGTAAAACGAGAAATACATTAGTAAAAAAAAACATTCCATCATACAAAGCTTTGCTTCATTTGCACTATTCTGTGTCCCTTTGCTCTAAAATAATCTCGTGTCTCACCACAAATAGAGAACAAGAGCTATTTTCCTCACTTTAAAGCAACTAATTCAATATTAATTTTAAAAAACAATAGATCATTACATATTATTCAAAGAAAAAAAATATCTTTAACCCGAAAACTATTAACCTTTAACCAAAGAAAAAGACTATGCCATTAAAAATTATTCAAAAAACAAAAATCAACACTGGAGATTTTGTTTTCGCAAACCCAGAAACAGTTTCTATTCCAGTAGCTCCACTAGTATCTGCAAAATTCTATCCATCAGTTGGCGAACCTTTAGCATTAAAAATTAGAGCTACTTTATACATTAACTCTAAAGAGTCCAACGAACCAACTATTAAGGAACCAACAATAGTAAATAATGCGTTACACATATATTATGATTGTGATTTCTCAAAAAAAACTCCAGAGACTTCTGATGTTTGGTATATAGAATTAGACTATACTTCCACTTCTATAAAAATAGACAGTATAACCGAAATTGTTTCTTTTTTAAGAGACACCAACTCATCTAATGTAGATGAAAATCAAGATCCACCTACATCGAGAGGAACCGAAACATCAACGAGATATCCTTAATCATAAAAAAACATTGATTATTAGGATGTCTCCCTTAATTTTAAAAGAACATTTACAACAATTAAAAGACAGATGTTATTCTATAATTAAATTTATGACTCAATTAAAAACAATATACTTTTTATTAATTTTAGTTTTCCCTTTAGCAATTCTGGCTCAAGACACAACCTACTACAATCAATTTAATTTAGAGCTAAAAAAAAAAGTTAGCGAAAACAAAAAAGAAATAAACTTCAATAAAGCCCAATCTTTTTATTTAAAAAAAGATTGGGATTCAACATTGATTTATTCCATGAAGCAATTAAGTTCTGGTAAGAAAAGTCTTGAAGATTATTGTCATTTTTTAAGAGGAAATTGTTTTAGAGAAAAAAAGCTATATAAAGAAGCGGAAAAAGAACTTGTTCAAGTTTCTGAAAAATTTTCATTTTACCCATTTGTTTATTACAATTTTGGTGTTATCTATTTAAGTCTTGGAAAATACCAAAAAGCAATTGATTATTATCTAAAAGCAGAAAGTTCATTAATAAAAGAAAGAAGAAAATCTCAAATCGGGAATATCTATGAAAATATAGGAATCTGTTACATCCATTTAAAACAATTTGACAAAGCAGAAGACTATTTATTAAAAAACACTAAATTATTGCAATCCAAAACTGATACTTTGTCTCTATTTGATACCTATACAAATACTGCCAATCTTTATTATGAACAATACAAGGATTTAGAAGCTATAAGTTATTTCGAAAAAGCTTATCAATTGTCACAAAATATTAAAGATTTTGATGCTAAAAGAAAAGCATCATTAAACATGGCAGTTGTAGAAGAAAATAGAGGCAACTTCAAAGAAGCTTTAGCTTACAGAAAAGAATCCGGAAAATGGAAAGACTCCCTCAACAACCAAAACAAAGTGTGGGCACTCGCAGATTACGAGAAAAAATAT
>NZ_DASTTN010000044.1:0-2836 GCF_035760125.1 Flavobacterium sp. | reverse complement strand
GATACTATGACTAAAGCAATAATGGCAATGATTCTTAAATCGAATCTTTCCATGAAAAATTGTTGTGCAATTAGATAAGTTCCAATTCCTTGCGCTACAGTTAAGCCATAATTTACATACATAGCACCAAAGAAATAGCCGGGTTCTTTTTCGAATTTGTATTGACAATGGGGACAATATTGATTCATTTTTGGGAAACCAATATTTAAGAAGATGTTTTTTTCGTTGAATACTTTTCCTTCAAGGCAATGTGGACAATCATTATTTAGGATGTGGACGAGTGTGTGTGACATTTTTTTATTTTTTTTCAAAGGTATTTTTTATTCGTGTCACAGATGTTTTCTATATTCGCTAATTATAGCACAATAAAGACATTGAAGAAGACATGAGCAAATATCCGATATATTCTATTCAGCGATTCAATTGTAATGATGTTAATAGTGATTTCTATATAAATACCTTCAAAAATCACTTGATTGATCACAGTTTTGTAGAAGAACCTCATAGACATAATTCGTATGTACTGGTTCTTTTTACTAATGGATCAGGGACGCATGATATCGATTTTGATACTTTTAAAATTCAGCCCGGGAGTATGTTTTTTATGCAACCCGGACAAATACACCATTGGAATTTGTCTGATGATATTGACGGTTTTGTTGTTTTTTATTCCCAAGAGATGTACAATCTTTATTTTAGGCAAAAGACAATAGAAGCCTACCCGTTTTATTCTGCATTGGGAAATTCTCCCGAAATGATATTTGATGCAAAAGAATTAAAGGCAAAAGAATTCTATTTTTATAAAATGTTTGAGGAATATCAAGGTAATAAAATAATGAAGCAGGATAAAATCATGAATTTATTGGACAGTATTCACATTGAAATTGCCCGAAAGTATAATGAAAGCCATGTTTTGGAAACGCATTCCTATAATATGAAAATTAAAGATTTTGATGTGCTTTTGGAGAAATATTTTTGGACAGAAAAAGCGCCTTCCTTTTATGCATCTCAACTTCATATTACGTTGAAACATTTGAATAGGATATGCAATGAAATCCTAAAAAAGACCACCACTCAGGTTATTACGGATCGAATTATTCTGGAGGCCAAAAGAATGTTAATGGATAAAAAAAGAACAGTCAACGAAATTGCAACAGCGTTGGGTTTCGATGACTATTCCTATTTCGTGCGGTTATTTAAGAAGTATACTGCAATGACGCCAACCGCTTTTCGGGTTTCAAAACAGTAATTAAGGATGTACTTTAATTAATTGAGCGGCTTCTTTTGCTTTTTCGATCACTTCCTCAATTGAAGAGTCTAAAGCATCATTGACTAAAGCTACGCCCATTCTGCGATAGGGTCTTGAAGTAGGTTTTCCAAATATCCTAAAATCGGTTTTGGGTAAAGCTGCGATTTTTTCTATTCCTGTGAAAGTAGGGTTTGCTGAATTTTCGGAAGCCAAAATTACAGCACTCGCTCCTGCTTTTTCTAGAGTAATTTCGAAAATTGGTAAACTCAAAATAGCACGTAAATGCAATTCGAATTCATTAAAATTTTGCGTTCCCGCCAAAGTGACCATTCCTGTATCGTGTGGTCTTGGTGATAATTCAGAGAAATAAACACCATCATCAGCAAGGAAAAATTCAACACCGAATAATCCCGCGCCACCCAAAGCTTCGGTTACTTTTTCGGCCATATCCTGTGCTTCGTATAAATCTTTGTCGGATACTTTCGCGGGTTGCCAGCTTTCCTGATAATCGCCACGCTCTTGTCTGTGTCCTATTGGCGCGCAAAATAGAGTAGGGTTGTTGTTTTGAACCACGGTCAATAATGTGATTTCCGAATTGAACTTTACAAAAGCTTCAACTATGACTTCGACTACATCGCCACGCGAACCTTCTACAGCGTATTGCCATGCTTTGTCAATGTCGGCAGCAGTTTTTATGGTGGATTGCCCTTTTCCAGAGGAAGACATTAATGGTTTTACGACGCATGGCATTCCAACGGCCTCAACTCCTTTGCGTAATTCTTCGGCTGAAGTGGCGTAACGGTAATTGGCCGTGCGCAATCCCAGTTCTTTGGCAGCTAAATCCCGAATGGCTTTTCTGTTCATGGTAAAGTTGGCCGCTTTTGCAGATGGAACTACTGTAATTCCTTGTTTTTCGTAATCATAAAAACGTTCTGTTCTGATGGCTTCTATTTCGGGAACGATG
The DNA here is from genome assembly GCF_035760125.1 of Flavobacterium sp. Classification (GTDB taxonomy): domain Bacteria; phylum Bacteroidota; class Bacteroidia; order Flavobacteriales; family Flavobacteriaceae; genus Flavobacterium. Next base: position 623 of record NZ_DASTTN010000044.1, on the reverse strand, counting down.
AAATCGGGTTGGTGTTTGGCCACGATTTTGTCCAAAGCGTCCCCATCGAGCATATTGATAACTTCAAAACCGTGTGCTACTTGCATTGCTGGTGCGTTTTCATAACTGTCAACAGCAATTATGGTTTGCCCGATACGTTGTGCAGCGATTGTAAATTCTTTTCCTAATTCGCCAGAGCCTAGAAGTAGTATTTTCATTGAAAAAAAGTTTAGTGGGGTTATGAGGTTTATAAGTTTAGTCTGTTTTGTATAATTATAACAAAAATACGTTTTTGGGTTGAATTTTTTATAGGAACGCTTGCTGTGTTTTGGTTATTTCTTTTGAAAATATTGAATGACTTATTTAGCAGTTTGCCCGCGTGAGGGATAGGAGCAAGCTACCGAAGTAGCGCGTATAGCCTGACACCATAAAGGAAAGAGGCCGACTCACCGGTGTGATAAGTTAGCCTCTTTTCTTTATGATGGCACGCCCCAATACTTTGTTTAAAAACTATAACCAAGTTTTACCCCGCATCGGAATACGAAATTATCAACGTAGGTGTTGTCGATGTCTCCATTTCCTTTTACTTCCCATTTCCAATTGAATCCGATTGAAGGGTCAATGCTAAAATTCTTTCCGATTTT
>NZ_DASTTN010000043.1:0-2228 GCF_035760125.1 Flavobacterium sp. | reverse complement strand
TTCAATTTGTATGTTTCCATTTTTCCTTTTTCTTTGGAGTTTTTTTGACGCCAAATTTGAAGGCTTATGTTGATATTTTTTGCTGCGCTCATAATTTTTTTATTTGTAATTTCTTGCGGCTATTTTAATAAACTCGTATTTCAATTCTTCTTTGTGAAGTTCCGATTTTGTAACATCGTACCCTTTGTTTTCCCAAGCTCCTACAAACGAGAAGTTTTCGTCATCACGAAGCGTTTCTCCTTCAGAATCCTGATACTCTTCACGGAAGTGACCACCACAAGATTCTTTACGTTGCAAAGCATCCATAGCCATCAATTGTCCTAATTCGATGAAATCGGCAACACGAAGTGCTTTTTCCAATTCAGGATTCAATTCGTCTGAACTACCCGGAACATAAACCTCTTTGAAGAATTCTTCTTTCAAAGCAGCAATTTCGGCAATGGCTTCAGTTAAACCTTTTTCATTACGACCCATTCCTACTTTATTCCACATAATATGACCTAAACGTTTGTGAAAATGATCCACAGTTTTTGATCCATTATTAGACAAGAATTTATTGATTTGCTCTTTTACACTATTTTCAGCAGCTACGAATTCTGGCAAATCTGTAGAAATTTTTCCAGTACGAATATCGTCAGCCAAATAATTAGAAACAGTGTATGGCAATACAAAATATCCATCAGCCAAACCTTGCATCAAAGCTGAAGCTCCTAAACGATTCGCTCCGTGGTCAGAGAAGTTAGCCTCTCCTGCAACGAAACAACCTGGAATAGTAGATTGTAAGTTATAATCAACCCAAACTCCACCCATTGTGTAGTGAACCGCAGGATAAATTTTCATTGGAGTTTCATAAGGATTCTCATCCGTGATTTTTTGGTACATAGTAAACAAGTTACCATATTTTTCCTCTAACCATTTTTTTCCTAAAGTAAGGATTTCCTCTTGAGAAGGATTGTGATTTCCTTTGGCGTAAGCTGTTTGCTTACCTTTAGACTGAATCTCTGTAGCGAAATCCAAATAAACTCCTTCATTGGTATCATTAGCCTCAATTCCGCGACCTTCGTCACAAACTTCTTTTCCTGCTCTTGAAGCAACATCACGAGGAACTAAATTTCCAAATGCCGGATATTTTCTTTCTAAGTAGTAATCTCTATCTTCTTCAGCAATTTGAACCGGCTTTAATTTCCCTGCACGAATCGCTTCTGAATCTTCTTTTTTCTTTGGAACCCAAATACGTCCAGAGTTTCTTAACGACTCAGACATCAACGTTAATTTAGATTGATTGGTTCCGTGAACTGGAATACAAGTTGGGTGAATTTGTACGTAACAAGGATTTGCGAACAAAGCTCCTTGTTTGTGAATTTTCCAACCTGCAGTTACATTCGATCCCATAGCATTTGTAGAAAGGAAATAAACGTTTCCGTATCCTCCTGTTGCAATAATTACAGCGTGAGCAGAATGTCTTTCTAATTCTCCGGTAATCAAGTTACGGGCAATGATTCCGCGAGCTTTTCCATCAACTTTTACCAATTCCAACATTTCGTGACGGTTGTACATATCGATTTTTCCTAAACCGATTTGTCTTGATAAAGAAGAATAAGCTCCTAATAGTAATTGTTGTCCTGTTTGTCCTGCAGCGTAAAAAGTACGTTGTACTTGTGTACCACCAAAAGAACGGTTATCCAACATTCCTCCGTAATCACGTGCAAAAGGAACACCCTGAGCCACACATTGGTCAATAATGTTTCCGGAAACTTCAGCTAAACGGTGAACGTTTGCTTCACGCGCTCTGTAATCTCCTCCTTTAATAGTGTCATAAAACAAACGGAAAGTACTGTCACCGTCATTTTGATAATTTTTTGCAGCATTGATACCTCCTTGTGCAGCGATTGAGTGCGCACGACGTGGAGAATCCTGGTAACAAAATGCTTTTACATTATAGCCCATTTCAGCAAAAGACGCTGCTGCTGAAGCACCGGCCAATCCTGTTCCTACTACGATAATATCTATTTTTGGACGGTTGTTTGGAGCAACCAACTTTAAGTGATCTTTATAATCAGTCCATTTTTGTGAAATGTGACCTTCTTGTATTTTAGAATCTAGTTTCATTATAGATTGATATTAATTATTAAAATGATGAAATAGCGCAATGAAAATAAATCCAAAAGGAACTATTATTGCAAAAGCATAACATATTTTATGCAATGACTTTCCGATTTTATTATCGA
>NZ_DASTTN010000042.1:0-2766 GCF_035760125.1 Flavobacterium sp. | reverse complement strand
TAAAAGAAATAAATTATAAAGCCAATGGTTAACCAAACAAAAAGTCGCAACCAAGTGTCAAATGGTAAAGAAACCATCATAACAACACAAGTGATAATTCCCAAAATTGGGACAAGAGGAACGAATGGAGTTTTAAATGGTCTTTCTAAATTAGGTTCTTTTTTGCGAAGAATTAAAATGCCTAAACAAACCATTACAAAAGCCAGTAAAGTACCAATACTGGTCATTTCGCCTACAACACTTATTGGAACTAATCCCGCAAAGCAACTAATAAAAACGCATAGAACAATATTAGATTTATAAGGTGTGTTGAATTTAGGATGTAATTCTGAAAAAACTTTTGGCAACAATCCATCTTTACTCATTGAATAAAATACACGTGATTGTCCTAATAAATCAACTAGAATTACCGAAGTATAGCCAATTAAAATCGCTGAAATAACAGCTATGCCTAACCATTCATAAGGTGTATTAGCTATAGCAATGGCAACTGGTGCTGCGCTATTTTTAAATTCGGTATAATTTGCCAACCCTGTCATCACATAACCAAATAGAATAAAAAGAATAGTGCATACAAGTAAAGAACCAAGTATTCCAATGGGCATATTTCGCTGTGGATTTTTGGTCTCCTGAGCCATGGTTGCTACAATATCAAATCCAATAAAAACAAAGAAAACCACACCCGCTCCACGCAAAACACCAGACCATCCAAATTCTCCAAATGTTCCCGTATTATTCGGAATGAAAGGATGGTAATTTGCCGGATCAATATATTGCCAACCCAAAGCGATAAAAACAATCACAACACCAACTTTTAAAGCTACTACTACAGCATTAAATAAAGCAGACCCTTTTGTGCCACGAATGATGATAGAAGTGATTAGAGCAATAATTAAAATGGAAGGTAAATTTACAATACCACGAACAATACTTCCATCGGCTAATGTGGCTGTTTCAAAAGGGGATAAAACCAATTGAGGTGGAATGAAAATATCAAACTTTTCTAAAAATTTCACCAAGTATTGTGACCAGCTTATTCCAACCGTTGCAGCACCAACAGAATATTCTAGGATTAAATCCCATCCGATGATCCAGGCGAAAAGTTCTCCTAGAGTTGCATAAGCATAAGTATATGCGCTTCCTGATACAGGTACCATTGAAGCAAACTCGGCATAGCACAAAGCACTGAATGCACAACCAACCGCTGCAATAACAAACGATAGTATTACTGCTGGACCAGAATTATTAGCTGCTGCAATTCCAGTTAATGAAAATAGACCTGCACCAATAATTACTCCAACTCCAATTGCAACCAGATTCACTGCACCTAAACTACGCTTTAATGAATTTTTGCCTGTATTTTCGGCTTCAAGCTTTAATGCTTCGATTGATTTTTTTAACATACTAGATAAATTTACAAACTATATGGATGTAGTAGAATTTTAAGTGAAAAAAAACGCTTCAATTTCTTGAAGCGTTCTGTGGGGAGAGCAGGATTCGAACCTGCGAAGTTCACACAGCAGATTTACAGTCTGCCCTCGTTGGCCGCTTGAGTATCTCCCCAGGCCTTATTTGGTAACGCTTATTGCGTTATCCGGGTGCAAATATAGAGACTGTTTTTAGTTTTACAAACTTTTTTTGCACTTTATTTTAGTATTATTTTTAATGCATTGGTATTGAATAAAATAAAAAATCTCCACAAGGGAGATTTTTTATTTTTGAATACTAAAAAGGATTATTTCCCTAGTAATTCTATGATTTTTGCTTTAAGTTCATCACCTCTTAAATCTTGCGCTACTACATTTCCTGATTGATCAAGGATGAAAGTAGCCGGAATTGATTCCACTTTATATTGCTTTGCAATTGGATCTTCCCAACCTTTAAGATTTGAAACTTGAGTCCAAGTCAGTTTATCTTTTGCAATAGCTTCTTTCCATTTTGCAGGATCTTCATCTAGAGAAACACCAATTATATTAAGACCTTTAGAATGCAATTCAGCATAAATGGCTACTACATTTGGATTTTCTTTTCGACAAGGACCACACCATGAAGCCCAAAAATCAACGATTGTCACTTTTCCTAAACTTTCCTTAAGACTGATTGTTTTGCCTTGAGGGTTAGGAGCAGAGAAATCAGTCCTTCATTTAGCAGCTGGAGCTTGAGGCATTGCTGTAGCACCAACAGAAGGAGTTTTCAATTCAGCAAGTTTTGTTTTTAAAGCTTTACCTGGTTTAGAGTTTTTCAATGACTCTTCAAGGCTATTGTACATAGTTTCGATTTTTTTAGAATCTACAGCTGGGTCATTGCTCATTCCTTGGATGATTAATACACTGATAAAAGATTTTGGGTGTGTATTTGCATAATCTACATATTTAGATTTTGAAGTAGCACCAATTTCAGTTTGAATTTTAGTGTACTCTTTCATCAAACCATTGATAGTTGCAGTATCTTTAGTTTGTTGCGCCATTTGCATTTTTTGCATGTTAGCTGTTTGGAAATCCATTAAAGGTTTTTGAACTTTAGTGATTTCTTCGTTGAATTTCACATACTCATCATTGTTGTAAGTACCTGAAACTTTAGATTTTTGAATTGTATCTTTATTTACAACGATTGTAATATCTCCATTTTCTAAGATAAATGGAATTTTACCTTGAGTACCCTCAATTTGCAAAGTGTGGAAAGATGGTTCAACAGCTTTTCCTTTGATTTCAAATTTACCGTTTTCTATTTTTACTGTATCAACAGCAATTAATCCCATACCTTTCT
>NZ_DASTTN010000041.1:0-6475 GCF_035760125.1 Flavobacterium sp. | reverse complement strand
CTATATAGGAGAGAAGTACCTTCTGCTATTGTCTTTATTTTTGATCCTGGAGGAAGAGGGAAAGTAGGGATTGAGCCTTTTGTTTTGGCTGCGGAAACCTATAAATATATTTTGGTATGTTCCAATAATTCAAAAAATGGACCAACAGATGTAAATTTAGAAATTGCAAATCGTCTGTTTGAAAGCGTATCAACGGAATATAATTTAAATCCTTCAGAGCTTTATATTTCTGGCTTTTCAGGTGGTGCAAGATTGGCAGGTAATATAGCAGTTTCTTCGTTAGCTTTCCAAGGAGTAATTGCTTGTGGAGCTTCTTTTAATGAAATGGATAAGTTCGCTTTGCAAGATGCTAGTTTTTCATATGTGGGTATGGTAGGTGACAAGGATATGAATTATCAGGAAATGATTAAAAATGAAGAATGGTTGAACAAAATGATGGTAAAAAACACTTTGTTTGTTAGCCATCAAACACATACTTGGCCATCGCAAAAAGAAATGCTTCGGGCTTTTGATTGGTTAGAAATACAAGCTTCTAAAAATAGCATTAGAAAACCCAAGGAAACCACCATTAAAAAAATCTATGATGAAAATCTAAAAATAGCCGATAGCTTAAAAGGAAAAAATGAAATGATTTCTGCTATTGCGGAATATGAAAGATGCAATGCTATTTATGATAATAGAGGGGATGAAAAAATAAAAACAACTATTGATTCAATAAAAAAATCCAAGGAGTATAAGAGCCAAATTTCAAAAAGAGATGAAATATCAGTTTTAGAAAATGAAATTACCAATTCAATTTTGGAACAATTTGATAAAGAATTGAAAGTAGCCAAAAGTGAAAATGATTTTAAATTTTGGAAGACAGAATTAAAAAAGCTAGATGATAGAAAAACAAAGAGCAAAGATATTGCAATTAAAAATATGGTTGATAGGTTGCAATTTATGATCAAAGCATTGGTTTATGAAGCAGCCCAGGAAAGTAAAAGAAACTTTCAAAATGATAAATTGCTTTATTGCAAAGAATTGGAAAAAGTGATTCAACTGTATGATAGTAAATAATTGTTTTTAGGTCAGACAAAATAATATAAAAAAAAACAGCTCCCAAAGAAGAGCTGTTTTTAGAAAATTCGAAGTTTTTGTTCTTAAATAAACTAACTCAATTAATTAGTTGTAGCTACATTTTGATTTTTCATTTTCAATTCCCCTTTGTACACTTCAGCGACTGATCTTCTAGATAAGGTTGAAACTTCTTTTGAAATAACAATCTCATGTGTTACTTTTTTCAAATTGGTTTCAACTTCCAAAAAGTAAACTCCATCAGGGAATTCTTCAAGGCTGTAAGTTCTTAAAATACCACCTTTTCCAGTTGCAACCTCAGAATAGATTATAGTATGGTTTTTATCATAAATAGTCACATTCGCTTTTGGAATTTCATTTACAGAAAAACTAATTTCTTTACCAGTTCCTTTTTTTACATTTAGTAAAAAATCACCATCGATTGCATAACTACTCATTGTAGTCATCGCTACTAAAACTACTAGACTTAATTTTAAAATCGTTTTCATAATACTGTTGTTTTAAATTAGTAATTAAATTTCTAATGCTAAAGTAGAACGATAATCTATTTGATTGTGCAACTGTATTTTCTAATTTGTGTGTTATTTTAACTTAACGAAAACGTTGTATGTTAATTTTTGGTAATATAGAATTGTTTTGTGGTAAATTTGAATAGCTTTAAAATCTATCAGATGAAAAAAATGAGCCCAACACTCGAAATTATCACTCCTTCTTTTGGAAGTTCTTTTACTTTTTCCAGATATGTTGAGAATGCCAATTGTAAATCAGATCTCTGGCATTATCATCCCGAAATTGAACTGGTTTTTGTCAATGGAGGCTCAGGGAAAAGGCAAATAGGAAGTCATATTTCCTATTATTCAGATGGAGATCTAGTTCTTATAGGAAGCAATTTGCCTCATTGCGGATTTACAAACGAGCAAACAGGTAATAAGAATGAAACGGTAATCCAGATGCGTCCAGATTTTTTGGGTAATGATTTTCTGGAAATACCGGAGTTAAAAAATATTCAACATCTTTTGCATAAAGCAAAAGGAGGTATCGCTTTTGGTTCTGAAACCAAGAAGATAATTGCGTGTAAAATTGAGGAGATGGAAAATCAATCTAATTTTGATCGTTTATTGAGCATGATTAGTATTCTGAATACTTTGGAAACAAATAATGAATATACTATTTTGAATGCCGATGGTTTTTCGTTGGAATTGCAAGTTCAGGACAATGATAGAATTAATGTGGTTTTCAATCATGTAAAAGACCATTTTCAGGAACCTATTCATCTTGATACTGTTTCGAGTTTGGTGAGTATGACAACTCCCTCATTTTGCAGATATTTTAAAAAAATTACCAATAAAACGTTTACTGCTTTTGTAAATGATTATCGTTTGGTTCACGCTTCAAAACTCTTGTCGGAAAATACCAAAAGCATTACTGAAATTTGCTATGAAAGCGGATTTAATAATTTTAGTCATTTTAATAAGTCATTTAAAGCGTTTACAGGGAAAAGCGCTTCACAATACAGACATGAATTGAAGTCTTTTATTGAATAATTTTTAAAGTTCAATATTGATTTGTTTTTATATTGCAAAAACAAATCAATATTGAACTAAATAATTGTAAATAAGTGTTTTGTGTTTTTATGTTCTTTAATCAAATAGAGAGTTTTCTGTTTTTATTTTTGGAAATTGTATATTTACATTTCATCAAAAAAAGGAATAATATGAAAAACTTACTAATATTATGTATAGCATTTTTATTTGGCAATACCATTTTGTCTTTCGCTTCAACTGTTGATACTTTACAAGTTCCTAGTGTTGCAATGAGTAAAACTTACAAAGCAGCTGTTGTGTTGCCTAATTCGTATGGAAAAGGAAAAGCTGTTTATCCTGTACTTTATCTTTTGCACGGTGCTTACGGACATTTTTCGGATTGGTTGTCAAGTACTCCCAATAAAAATATAGTTAAGAATTTAGCAGATCAATATAATATTATAATAGTAATGCCAGAAGGGGAGACGTTCAGTTTCTACCTCAATAGTCCTGTAAATAAAGGAAGTCAGTTTGAAACCTATATAACTGAAGAAGTAATCCAAAAGATTGACAAAACGTATCGAACGGTAAATGATAAAAAAGGGCGCGTCATCGCTGGGCTCTCTATGGGAGGACATGGGGCTCTGTATCTTTCAGCGAAACATCCTGAATTGTTTTGTGCAGCTGGAAGTATGAGTGGAGCTGTAGATATGGGAACAATGTTAGGTCGGGAACCAAATGACCAAGTTATAAAATTAATGCAGCCTGTTTTTGGCGATCAAAGCAACAATGCTGATTTATACACACAAAATGCTGTGATAGGAATGGTTGATAAAATTAAAACCAATAAACTGGCATTAATTATAGATTGCGGTGTTGATGATTTTCTAATTGAACCTAATAGAGAATTGCATAGAAGATTAGTGTATGCTAAAGTTTCTCATGACTATACAGAACGTCCAGGAGCCCATACGTGGGAATATTGGGAAAATGCTTTACCCTATCAGGTTTTGTTTTTTAGTAAAATATTAAAAAATAATGGAGTTTTAATAAATTAAAAAATTATTGAAAACGAAGAAAGGACTTTTCGATTAGAAAAGTCTTTTTTTATGAATTTTTGCTTTAAAGTGTTTATTTTTAATTTGATACAAATAGATTGGATTAAATTAAAAATGATTTTTTAACAATGAATTCTGGATTTTGACTCTTTATTGTTTTTATAAATAAAAATTAATTGAATTATTTTGAATGAAATTCCAAAAAATAATTTTTTTTGGCTTGATTTTTGAAATACCTTTATAGAACTTTTAAATATAAAAAAATGAAAAAAATAATTACACTTTTGGCAGTTATTGGGATGTTTGGTTTTCAAGGATGTACTGGTCCTGAAGGGCCTCCAGGGATTCCTGGACAAGACGGAGCAGATGGATTATTGGGTGTTGTTTATGAAAACACATCTGCAAATTATTATAATTTCACGGCAAATAATAATTTTAAAGTTAGATTTAATTTTCCCGTAAATGCAACTTTATATGATTCTGATGTAGTGTTGGTATATCGTTTAGGAGGAGTAGATAATGGTAAAGCCGTTTGGGAATTTTTACCAGAAACTCGTTATTTTGATGATGGGACAAGAGATTTTTCTTTTAATTTCAATTTTACTTATAATTATGTGGATATTTATTTGAGTGGGAATGACCTTGGAACTGTTCCAAGTGAATTTAGTATGCAACAAATATTTAGAATTGTTGTTGTGCCAGCTGATTTTGCTGCTTCTGTTAATAAAGCTAGTTATTTAGATGTTGTTAGTAAGTTGAATATTAAAGAAAGTCAAATACAACAAATTAAATTATAATTAAATTTGAAAATCATAAAAAAAGGGAATCGTAAGGTTTCCTTTTTTTATGATTAGGTTTGAATGATCTAAAGAAATTGTCAATACTTGCTTTTTTGTTTTTTACTGCTTTCCTTTTTGCTTATTTGCAAAGAAACAATCACGCCAATAATAAGACACAAAGCGATAAAGGTTAATGATGCCCATTCGGGAATTTCGATATAATCATGCAATAACATTTTTAGTCCCACAAAACTCAAAATAGCAATTAGGCTATATTCTAAATGGCTAAATTTTTCCAGCATATTGGCAAGGAAAAAGTACAAAGATCTCAATCCTAATATGGCAAAAATATTGGAACTAAATACTAAAAAAGGATCGGAGGTGATGGCTAAAATAGCTGGGACACTATCCACTGCAAAAACGACATCCATTACTTCAATGACAATTAATGCTACAAATAGGGGTGTGGCGGCATTGCCTTTTTCGGTCTTTATAAAAAAATGTTCTTTATCAGTATGAGTTGAGATTGGCATTATTTTGCCTAAAATTTTATAGATTAAAGATTTTTTAGGATTAAATTCTTCTTCATCTTCGGAGGTGAATAGCATTTTTATAGCAGTAAATAAAAGGAATGCTCCAAAAAGATAAGAGGTCCAGGCGAACCTGTGAATCAATAAAACGCCAAAGTAAATCATTAACCCACGGAAAACAATTGCTCCTAATATACCCCAAAATAAAACTCGGTGTTGATGTTTTTTTTGTATTTTGAATGAAGCAAAAATCAATGCAATTACAAAGATATTGTCGATACTTAATGATAATTCAATTAAATAACCTGTTATGAATTTCATTGCAGCAACTGAAGGTTTCAATTTATCTGGATTTAATACATAATCGGTGGAATATAACCAATAAACCACTCCAGAAAATAACATGGATAAGGTAAACCATATAGCGGTCCATTTGCTGGCTTCCTTTGTACTGATAATATGGGGTGTTCTGTTAAATACCCCCAAATCAAGAGCCAGTATTATAAAAATCAATGCAATAAATAATATCCAAACTGTCATAATGGTATCTGTTTTTTTATATCCTCAAATGTGAAATTTGATTTTTTTAATTCCTCGTTATTAATTTTTAAAGATACTGCAATTTGCCTAAATAAAAAAAGTGCCTTCAATTACGAAGGCACTTTTTGGTTTTGATTTGCTTATAATTACAATGCTGAATTTACAGTTTTGATAATTCTTGCAGCAATTTTGTATGGGTCACCATTAGATGCTGGTCTTCTGTCTTCCAACCATCCTTTCCATCCTTTTTGAACAGTCATTAAAGGAATACGGATTGAACATCCTCTATCAGATACTCCGTAAGAGAAATCGTGGATAGAAGCAGTTTCGTGTTTACCAGTCAAACGTTGGTCATTGTAAGCTCCATAAACAGCAATGTGCTCAGCAGTTACAGGACGGAAAGCCTCACATATTTTCTCGTAAATTTCTTGAGAACCACAAGTTCTTAATACATTGTTAGAGAAGTTAGCGTGCATTCCAGAACCATTCCAGTCTGTATCACCTAGTGGTTTTGGGTGATATTCGATATAGTAACCATATTTTTCAGTCAAACGGTCTAGCAAGTATCTAGCAACCCAGATTTCGTCACCAGCTTTTTTAGCTCCTTGTGCGAATAATTGGAATTCCCATTGTCCACAAGCAACCTCTTGATTGATACCTTCAAAGTTGATTCCTGCAGCGATACATAAATCTGCATGCTCTTCAACTAATTTTCTTCCGTGTGTGTTTTTACCGCCTACTGAACAGTAGTACATTCCTTGTGGGGCAGGGTAACCTCCAATTGGGAAACCTAATGGTAATAAAGTTTTAGTATCCATGATGAAATATTCTTGTTCGAATCCAAACCAGAAATCTCCATCATCTTCGATAGTTGCTCTACCATTTGATGAGTGAGCTGTACCGTCAGCATTCATAACTTCAGTCATTACAAGGTAACCATTGATACGAGTTGGATCTGGATAAATAGC
>NZ_DASTTN010000040.1:0-2858 GCF_035760125.1 Flavobacterium sp. | reverse complement strand
ATGATATGGAAAAACCAAATTTTGAAATGCATTTTATAAATAGCTGTTAGGTAAGTTTATCCAAAATAAAATTATTAGTATCTATAAATAATACCTCAATATCCAACTCAAGATAGCTGTAAATTTCTATTGCCCGATTCGAAAGTTTTTTATCTCCAGTTACAAAAAAATCGGCTTTTGTAGCATAAATTAAATGTTCAATATCGTAAACTGAACTTCTGAGTGTTCTTCCTTTATTATCACGATTAAATGATAAATTATCCATTATACTACATAAGGTATAAATCATGTGGAGTATCTCGTCATAAGATTTATTAGTTTTTTTAAAATCCGCAACAGTAAAGCGATAACCAGAAAAACTCAAAAGTTTATGAAATTCAGTTTTTGAGATATAGTCGAAAACATTCTGGATATTATTAATCTCTCTTTGTAACCTATTTTTAATTTCTGTAAAAAAGATATCACGGTCTTTACTATTTACAATTTTGCTTTTTTCTAGCGCCCTTGAAATGCCAGGATTATCTTTAACTCGTTCATATGAGTATTTGGGATGCAGTTTATGTAATTCCAGTCTGTTACCCATTGGTAATATATAATTATCCGAGGTGATTTTTGAAATTGTCTGTATTCTCTCCTCTTGATAAGGAAGCTTCATTCTATAGACTTCCTCCAGATGAATTGGAGAATAAATAAAATACAAATCCTTATTTTTAAGTTCCTCAAATAAATCCCGTTTTTCAATTTCATCAATAAAATTAAAATCAGGATAATATATTTTACCTGTAACTGCATCACAAGCAGTCAGGTTTAATTTTCTTTCTGGAATAGCTATGTTATCGATTATTTCATCTGATGCTTTAACCTTATCCCATTCCTGAAGTTTTTTCTCAACTTCCTGTAGAGTCATTGTTTCATTTACAAAATCAAATAATATTTTGACATACGTTCTCAAATCGTAGCAATGAGGGCACTCCCAACAGCAATTATTTAAAAGTTTTTCTTTTCTCGGATTTAATAGAATAACAAAATCTTGCAATTGTTCTAAATTATCCTGACTCTTAACAAATCTTTTTAATCCACCCTCAATGAAAGCTGATATTTGTTGTTGATTTTGGCAAGTCATCATTTTTTTAGTATTATTTACTTAATTTTATGTTTTTATGAATTCGAACAGTTGTCTAAATGTTTCAAATAGATTTGATTTTGCGCTACCTTTTTTACCTAAAAAAAAATTAATGAAACCATCTCCATGAAATTTTAAATTCTTTAATATTTTTATATTCAGTAATATAAATATCCTTGTTGCTTATAATTCTGAAAGAATTATTACTTTTTGATAATTTCTTATATTAACTAAATAAATTGGCTAATGAGTATTAGCAGGTATGATAGTAATTCTATTATTATTAATCTCACTGATAATAACTGGAAATTCTTGTAAACAATTCTTAATGGCAAGTAATAAATCTTCAAAACTTTTGAATCTGTCACTCAATAATAAAAAGCATACTAAACATTCAGCTTCACTATTTGGATTTAATATTGACACTCTAACAGCATTACCTAATCCGCATGCTATAAGTCTATTGTGTATTGTTTGCGATTTTTTATTCATAATTTAAATATTTATTTCAAGAATCTCCCTCAACACACTTTGTATTAATTTCTCAAACTGTTTTAGGCTTTACTTCATTTTCCAACGCATCATATAAACCCATTAAAGAATTTACTGTGGGTAAATGAATTTATTGTAAACTCATATTTTATTTAAAATTAATTCAAACATGGGTTTTAAAACTTCAAAATGTTCGTCACCTAATGACGGAACAATATCTTGAGCAAAAACTAATTTTTGAGAGTCACTTATTTCAATAATTTTCGAACCTCCAACGCCTTTTTTGATATTGAATTTATCACTCGTCTCAGTTGAATAAAAAAGATGTTCCATTTCTACTTTAGACTGATAACCAAAAGTTTCATTGGTTACTTCGTTTTTTATTACTTGCTTTTTTATTTTATCTATTTGAGGAACTGGAATTAAGAAAGCATAACTATTTTTATTTTCAATCTTTTTACACTTCCCGTTATATGGATTATTTTCAAGTAATTCACCATCCATTTTTAGCGAATTCCATTGATTATATGCTTCGTCAAAATCAAATAAACCAAAAATAGGTTTCCCATTCATTTCTGCTTGAAATTTATCACTACTCAATATTTTTCTAAGATATTCACATCCAAAACCAAAACATATATCAAACGGAATTTCATAATCATACAATCTAGACCAAGCCTCATATAACACTATTGGATCTGAAAAACCTTCGGTAAATAAAATTGGTTTATTTTGACTATGCGTATGCATAATACTTAATATCTGCTTATCATAATTAACTTTGAACAATTGATTAGATAATTGATTAACAGCAAAGTTTTTACTTACTTTATGATATTTTATCTTGTTTTCTTGAAACCTAAATAAATTCACTCTCTTCTCTAAATCACCAACCAAAGTTACAGCACTATGACTACTCATCAAAACGTGATTAGTTTTTGCAGATGCATCACTAATTTTATTTACTTGATTTAAGAATTTGTGTTGCCATTCTGGGTGTAAGAAAGAATCTGGTTCGTCTAAAAGTGTTATACAGTTTTTGTCTTTAAATATCTCTGTTAATGCATATATATAAATGGACTGAAACTGACCATCACTAAATTGGTCAATTTTTATTACTTTACCTGAAGTTAGAGTTACATCTATTTTAATATCATCTAAATAACCAATAGTCTTTAGATTATCAAAAGCAATGAACAATTCTAATGGATTATATCCTATAAAAGATTCTTGGAGTTTACTA
>NZ_DASTTN010000039.1:0-9226 GCF_035760125.1 Flavobacterium sp. | reverse complement strand
AAATTAAAATCAGGGAAAAAGAATTTCTGGTTTGGTGATATGACGGCTGGAATAGGGGTTGGGCATACTGATTCCCGCTATGTGGTTAATCCAAAAGTGTTTTATTACAGTCCTAAATACAGCATTAACCTGATTTCTAATTTTAATAATATTGGCGAACTGCCATTGACAATCCAAGATTACAATAAATTAACCGGTGGATTTAGAGGGCTGATGGCCAAGGGCGGTTCAAGTTTTAATATTTCTTCCAATGATTTGGGGATTTCGCTTTTAAGAAACAACAGGGCCAAAGAAATTGAAACTCAATTTGGAGCGGCAAATTTCTCATACAATGTAAACAAAGCTTGGAATTTGAGCGGTTTTGGCATTATATCTTCATCAATTACCGATTTAGAAACGCTTTCACAGACTAATATTTTGGAACCTAATTCTTCTGAAATTCAGTCTACTGAAAACCGTAAAGAATTAGCCCATCAAAAAAATAATTTGGGAATGTTTAAGTTAAGTTCGAGTTACAAACCATCAACCGACTTTCAGTTTGATTATGATGTTTTGGCTAAGCTTTCAAAACAGGAAGAGGATGCTCCTTTGATACGGGAATCGATTGTTAATACTGTTTCAGCAACCGAAATTATCAATACTTCAAAAGAGCAAAAACCAATATCGGTAAATCAAAATCTGAGTTTGTTTTATACACTAAACGAGAAAAACATTTTTGCTGTCGAAATGCAACATTTGTATCAAGAGGAAGATCCTTTTTATAATGCAAATTTAAAGTCGCAGCCTTTTAGTTTAGCAGGTTATACTTCTGGGCAAGACAGGAATGATATTACTCAAAATCGTTTTGTAACAACCAGTAAACTAGATGTCAAAGTAGATTATTTTTATATGCTTACTCCAAAAAGCAACATCAACTTCACATTAGGGAATACCTATTCGTATCAAAATTTTAATTCCAGCATGTATCAAATTTTGGATAATCAAGAGGTCAATGTCTTAGATAATCCAACCAATGTAAATGATGTAAATTACAGTTTTAATGATGCTTTTTTGGGATTGCATTATAAGATTTTGACCGGAAAGTTTACGTTCACGCCTGGAGTGAGCATTCATAGTTACAGTATGACTAATAAACAATTGGGAACTAATTTTAGTCAAAATTTTTCTAGATTTTTACCTGATTTTTTTGCGATTTATCAAATCAAAAAATCAGAAACATTGACTTATAATTACTCGTACACCAATAACTTTACCGACATTAATCAATTAGCGGAAGGTTTTGTGTTTACCAATTATAATAGTTTAAGAAAGGGAAGCAGAACACTTGAAAACGCAACTGCTATTCAACATTCGTTGCGTTATTTCAAATACAATATGTTTAATTTGGAAAATATAACCGCCTTTTTGACGTATTCTAAACTAATTGATGCGGTAAAAACCCAAGCTTTTTACGATGGTGTGAATCAGTCCTCTATGCCCTATAATTCAGACTTTGCAGATGAAACTTTATCAGGAAGTGGATCTTATGGACGTTCTTTCCTGAAAAATTATAAAGCCTCTTTGTCGGCAAACATCAATTGGTCTCTTTTCAATAATATACAAAACAATGTATTGTCGGCCAAAGAAAGTTTTACTCAAAGCTATACCATAAAAGGAGCCACTAATTACAAAGATCTTCCCAACTTAGAAATCGGGTATAATGCTGTAATTAATAACTACGACAGCAGTGTTTTTTATACGGACAAACCATTTGCCAGATTGGATTATTACTTCTTGAATAGCTTTTCATTTGTGACCGAATATGAGTTTTATCACTACTATAACAACGAAAAAACGGTAAACAATGAGTACGATTTTCTAAGTGCCAGTTTAATTTATCAAAAAAAAGGAAGCAAGTTAGAATACAAAATTAGCGGAACGAATCTCTTGAACACAAAGTCCATAAATGACGACAGTTTCTCGCAATTCTCCACAAGAGCCTCGCAATATACTGTTCAACCGCTGTATTTGATTTTGTCTTTAAAATATAATATATAAAAATAATTTTGATAAAAATGGAAAATAATCATCAAGATTGGTCACGAAGAAACTTTATTGCGTCTGTGACCGCAGCGGGAGCAGCAATTATGTTTAACCCATTTGTGTCGTGGGCTAGTAATGAATATAATCCAAGAATAGCTGCAATTGTTGCTAAAACAATCGGTGTAGATACACATAATCATATTGATGTTCCGCTCAATGGAGAAGAATTATCTGGTTCAAAAATTGATCTTTATGGAGAATTGAAAAAGTCTGGCTTATCGGCAATTTGTATGACTTTTGCGGTTGACTATCAACAGCTTATTAATCCAGGAGATGCGTATAAACGGTTTATAAACGGATTGGATGCAATGGATAATGTGCTGAAAAGTAATAATATGAAACGTTCATTAAACTTTAAAGACTTGCAATTTGCCCACAAAAAGAAGATTCCAACTGTTATTCAATCGGTGGAGGGAGGGCATTTTCTGGAAGGAAAATTGGAACGTCTAGAGGAAGCATATAGTCGTGGCTTGCGACATCTTGGGCTTTTGCATGACAACGATGCTTCAGTTCCGTTAGGTGATATTTTTACAAAACCGGCACAGTGGGGTGGATTAACCTCGCTTGGATCGGATGTTATCAAAGAATGTAACAAATTAGGGATTCTTGTGGATCTTGCACATTGCACCAATGAAACTGTAAATGCAGCTCTTAAAGTAACAACCAAGCCAGTGCTTATTTCTCATACAGGACTTGATACGCAATTGGGGCAAAATCCAAAAATGGCACAGATGATGCTGCCAAGACTTATTAGTAAAGAGCAAGCTAAAATCGTGGCAAGTTCAGGTGGTGTTATTGGCGTATGGACACATTTGGCAGACACTCCATTAGAATACGCACAAAATGTTCGGGCTCTTGTTGATGTTATCGGTGTTGACCACGTTTGTATTGGTACCGATACCAAAATGACACCTCCCTACAGATCTGCTGACAATAAAAAGAATAATGGTCAACGTGACAATAATGGTCCAAAAAAGCAAAATGCAACGCCAAAAGGAACCAACGAGACTTGGCAAAATCAGAATGGAGGATTTTTATATACAGTCGTTGATTCAATGTTGAAAGTAGGTTTCAACGAGGATGAAATAGTTAAGATTGGCGGGGGTAATTTTTGTCGAATTTTTGATTCAGCTACTGCAGTTAGTAAATGAATGTAGTGGTTAATTGAAAAAATAGTTTTTTTAGATATTAATCCAACTATTCATTCTTTCATGAAAAGACAACCAATAAAAAACCCTGACTATTTAATTTAGTCAGGGTTTTTCTTGAAAATTTCACGTATAACTTTGTGTACTTTGTGGTTAAGTTTTACAAACCAAAAGCAGCTTTCACTTGATCGACGAAATCTAATTTTTCCCAAGTAAATAAGTCAACAGTTACAGTTTTAGTTAATCCACCAGGAGCAGAGAACGTTTTTGTAACGGTTTCTGGAGTGCGTCCCATGTGACCATAAGCAGCAGTTTCGCTATAGATTGGATTTCTTAATTTCAAACGTTGTTCGATGAAGTAAGGACGCATATCAAAAATAGCTTCTACTTTTTTGGCGATTTCACCATTAGTCAAGTTCACTTTTGAAGTTCCATAAGTATCAATAAAAATACCCATTGGTTTTGCTACTCCAATTGCATAGGAAACTTGTACCAAAATCTCATCAGCAACACCAGCAGCAACAAGGTTTTTTGCGATATGACGTGTAGCATAAGCTGCACTTCGATCTACTTTACTTGGATCTTTTCCAGAGAAAGCACCACCACCGTGAGCTCCTTTTCCACCGTAAGTGTCAACAATAATTTTTCTTCCTGTCAATCCAGTATCTCCGTGTGGTCCTCCAATTACGAATTTACCGGTTGGATTGATGTGGTATTGAATTTTATCATTGAATAAATGCGCTTGTTTAGGATTTTTTGCAATGATTCTTGGAATCAATATTTCGATGATGTCTTTCTTGATTTTAGCAAGCATAGCTTCTTCTTCGTCAAAATCATCATGTTGTGTGGAAATTACGATAGCATCAATGCGTGTTGGCTTGTTGTCGTCGCTGTATTCTAATGTAACTTGAGATTTTGCATCAGGACGTAAATAAGTGATTTCATTATTTTCACGTCTCAAAATAGCTAATTCCTGTAATAATTTATGAGATAAATCAAGTGCCAATGGCATATAATTTTCAGTTTCATTCGTTGCGTAACCAAACATCATTCCTTGATCTCCAGCTCCTTGCTCTTCTTTACTAGCTCTGTCAACACCTTGATTGATATCTGCAGATTGTTCGTGAATTGCTGAAAGAATACCACAAGAATTGGCTTCAAACATGTATTCGCTTTTTGTATAACCAATTTTACGAATCACTTCGCGGGCAATTTGTTGTACATCTAAGTAGGTATTTGACTTTACTTCACCAGCCAAAATTACTTGACCAGTAGTAACCAAGGTTTCACAAGCTACTTTTGAGTCAGCATCAAATGCCAAAAAGTTATCAATTAATGCATCTGAAATTTGATCTGCAATTTTGTCTGGGTGTCCCTCACTTACAGATTCTGACGTAAATAAATAAGCCATAATAATTATAAATTTTAAAAATTAATTGAGGAAAAACAATTGCTAGAAAGGCTAAAGGAGAGTTTCTGCTTTAGCATTTTTTCTACTGAAAATTTTTCAGCATCCATAATGAATTCGTTTCATTATGAAGAGGTTGCAATCAGTTCAAATTTTTCCTCTTGTATTCGGGTGCAAATGTATGAAACCATTTTGAATTGCAAATTATTCTTTTGTTTTTTTTAATTAATTAAGAGGAATTTAACAAGTTCTACTAATTCTATAGAATTTATAAAAATAAATTGATTTTTGCTTGGTGGTTTAAAAAATAGTTTGCACATTTGCTCCGTCAAATAGGAATAAACTGAAACTAATGATACGAAATAGGTGTTGAATGATGATGGAAATTTCTGCAGAACGTGTTATTATAATGATTTAAAAATATATGAAAAAAGTTCTCTGTTAGAAAAAAGGATTTTTGGTTTTAAACAAATAAGTAAAGAGATGAAAACGATAGGGAATAAAATGATGATGTGTTGTATGATGTGTATGTGCATCCCAATTCCCTATTACCAAAAGTGAAGGTTTAATCCTTGTTATAGTCAAACTATAAACCCTTTTGGTAAATCACCCAAAAGGGTTTTTTTATTTCCAGAATTTATTCAAAATATAAAGCAAAATCATTAAAACTAATAATATAACATTTAAAAACTTAAGATCATGAGCACACAAAAATTTGCAACAAACGCATTACACGCAGGACACGACGTAACTAAAAATGGAGGAACCAGAGCTGTTCCAATTTATCAAACCACTTCGTATGTATTTAATAATTCTGACCATGCGGCCAATTTATTTGGTCTTGCCGAGGCCGGTTATATTTATACCAGATTAAATAATCCAACCAATGATATTCTGGAACAACGATTGGCAACTCTGGAAGGAGGAATTGGAGCAGTAGTTACCGCTTCTGGAGCATCGGCAATTTCGACAGCATTATTAGTATTGTTAAAAGCAGGCGACCATATAGTGGCTTCCAACAGTTTATATGGAGGAACCTATAATTTATTAAAAGTGACACTGCCTAGATTAGGTATTACAACCACATTTGTAGATCCAACAGATCCTGAAAATTTCACCAAAGCTGCCAAGGAAAATACAAGAGCTTTCTTTGTAGAAAGTTTAGGGAATCCAAAATTAGATGTATTGAATTTAAAAGCGATTTCGGATGAAGCAAAAGCTTTTAAAGTTCCTTTTATTGTTGATAATACAGTAGCGTCACCTTATTTATTGAATCCAATTGAATATGGCGCTGATATAGTTATTCATTCTTTGACCAAATATATTTCAGGCAACGGAACTTCGTTGGGCGGTGTAATTATTGATGCTGGAAAATTTGATTGGAACAACGGGAAATTTCCTGAATTTACCGAACCTTCTGTTGGCTATCACGGGTTGGTTTACCACGAAGCATTAGGAAATGCAGCATTTATTGCAAAAGCACGTATTGAGGGGTTGCGTGATTTTGGGGCAGCTTTGAGTCCGTTTAATGCTTTTCAAATTATACAGGGTTTGGAAACCTTAGAAATTCGTATCCGAAGACATAGTGAAAATGCTTTGGCATTAGCCCAATGGCTGGAACTTCAGGAGGAGGTTGCCTGGGTGAACTATCCTGGATTGAAATCAAGTAAATACTATGTTTTAGTACAAAAATATTTGCCAAAAGGGCAAAGCGGAGTAGTGACTTTTGGGTTAAAAGCTGGTTTTGATGCTGCAAAAAAAGTAGCGGATAACACTAAGCTGTTTTCCATATTGGCCAATATTGGTGATACCAAATCACTAATCATTCATCCTGCCAGCACCACTCATCAGCAGTTGTCCGATGAGGAGCAAATTGCAACCGGAGTAACAAAAGATTTAATCCGACTTTCTGTTGGCTTAGAAGATATAGAGGATTTAAAGGCAGATTTGAAAGCTGTTTTTGAAACCATAAAAACACCTCAATTGGTATAAGAAAGTGTTAGTTTTTGTTAGGTAAAACTGTCTTAGTTATTGGCTATAGTCTAAGGCAGTTTTTAAAAAAATAACTTAAAAAATATTCAAAATGGAAAATTTAGAAAAAATAGATCTCTTTAATTTTGATTTAGAAATAGGAAAACAGAAGGCTTGCCTTCCATTGTTTTATCAAGTTTTTGGTAAACCACTAGGCAGTGCGCCAGTTGTAGTGGTGAATCATTCTTTAACGGGGAATTCTAATGTTACTGGAGAAAATGGATGGTGGAACGGGATTGTAGGGCCAAAGCGTGCTGTTGATACCGATTATTTTACGGTTATCGCCTTTAATATTCCAGGAAATGGATTTGATGATAACGTTGATAATTTGATAGACAATTATCGAGATTATAGTATTCGTGACATTGCGCGAATCTTTTGGGAAGGATTATTTTTCTTAAAAGTTCAAAATGTTTATGCAGTAATTGGAGGAAGTTTAGGAGGTGCAATAACATGGGAAATGGCCGCTTTACAACCCGATAAAATTGATAATTTGATTCCGATTGCTTCAGATTGGAAAGCTACTGATTGGGTTATTGCCAATGTTTTGATTCAAGACCAAATTCTAAATCATTCAGATGATCCGATTGTAGACGCTCGTTTGCATGCCACATTATTGTATAGAACACCAGAATATGTGAATCAAAGATTTAAGAGAAGTAAATTGGACGAATTATCCGTTTTGCAGATTGAAAATTGGTTGTTGGATCATGGTTTTAAATTAAAAAGCAGGTATCGATTGGCAGCATATAAACTGATGAATCATTTACTAAAAACAATTGATATCACCAGAAACAGACCCGATTTTCTAACAGTGGCCAATGCTATTGAAGCTAATATTCATCTTGTTACTGTTGATACGGATTATTTGTTTATTGCCGAGGAAACGCGCAAAACCTACAGGGAACTGACCAATAAAAAGCAAAATGTGTTTTATCACCAAATTCAATCTATTCACGGACACGATGCCTATCTGATAGAGTTCAATCAATTATCCGATATTTTGAAACCTATTTTTAACCTTCACAAAGAACAGAGATATGTCAGCGCTTAGAATAAATGTTATCCTTTTTGGAATTGGAAATATAGGGAGCGCATTAATTAATCAAGTTCTGGAGAGTCAGAAATTCTTTCAGGAAAAAAGAAATATTGATTTGCGCTTTCCTATAATAACGAACTCGACTTTAGCTTTTTTTGAAAAAGAAGGAGTCGAAAATGTTTGGGAGGCCAATTTTGACCAATTGGCAATTCCTTTTACAATAGAGGATATTATTGAATTTGCACAAAATAAGGGACTTGAAAATATAATAGCCGTAGACGCAACAGCAAGTTCGGAGTTGGTGAAACATTATATTCCCTTAATTCAAAATGGATTTAACATTGTTGCTGTCAATCAAAATGCAAACGTATTGCATATTGATTTTTATAAAGAAATACGAAGAAACCTAAAGAAGTTCGACAAGACTTTTCTGTATGAGACCAATATTGGGGTAGGAATTCCAGTTTTGCAGTTAATTAGTGATTTGTATTATTCGGGAGAAAAAATAACTAAAATCAGAGGTGTTTTTTCAGATTCATTGAGTTATATTTTTAATAGGTTTTCATCTGAAGATGTTCCTTTTTCGAAAATTCTAAATGATGCTGAAAAAAGAGGCTTGCTAAAAAAAGATTTTAGAGATGAACTTTCGGGTATTACTGTTGCAAAGAAATTGCTTGTTTTGGCTAGAGAATTAGGAAAAAAAACAGAGTTTTTAGATATAAAAATTAGCTCGCTTTTGTATAATGATATAGAAGGAGCAAATCTCAAATCTAAATTTTATTATAACGCGGATATACTTGATAAATATCTTGAAATAGCTAAAGTTACTCAGGTAAAAAATGAAGTGTTGCGGTATGTAGGTGAAATTTCTATTGCGGATGAGAAATTGGAAGTAAAGTTGATTTCAGAGCCAATTACTTCTGCGATTGGACAATTGAAAGGATCTGAGACTGTTTTTGAAATCTATACTGAATCTCATGGCAATGTTCCAATCATTGTACATGGTGACAGTTCAAGAAAAAAGACTGCAACTATAGCCAGAGGAATCCTAACCGACATCCTAAAAGTGGCAGAAAAAATAAAAATAAAAGAAACAATTTGGCTTTAGAGTAAATAGAAAACACAAATGAAATTAAATTACATAGCTTTTGCAGTTCCATTTTTTGCATCATTCATGCTCTTGGAATATTATATAAGTAAAAGAAAAAATAAAAAAGTACATCATTTTAATGAAAGTGTTGCTAATCTTAATGTTGGAATTGTAGAACGAATCGCTGACCTTTTAACCACGGGGACTTTTTTCTTTATTTTTTCTTGGCTCAATACTAATTTTTCCATTTTCTCGATAAAATCATCGGTTACAACTTGGATTCTTTTGTTTTTGGCAACAGATTTGCTTTGGTATTGGTATCACAGATTTGGGCATACTGTTAATCTTTTTTGGGCATCACATATTGTGCATCATCAAAGTGACGATTTTAATTATACGGCTGCAGCAAGAATAACGGTCTTTCAGGC
>NZ_DASTTN010000038.1:0-12928 GCF_035760125.1 Flavobacterium sp. | reverse complement strand
CACAACCGGCACCAATAGTAACTCCCGGACAAATCACGGAATTCCCTCCTATCCAACAATCATCACCAATCGACACGGGTTCTGAACTTTCGACAGTTCTTCTTTCAATAGCATTGAGCGGATGGGTCGCGGTATAAATATGAACTCCCGGCGCGAAGAAAACATTATTTCCAATGGTGACTTTCATCGTGTCCAAAACCACACAATTGACATTAAAATACACATTCTCCCCAGAATGAATATTGTATCCATAATCACAGTGAAATGGCGGCTCTATATACAATCGTTTATGAGAATTCGGCATTAACTCCCTTAGAATCGCACGTGATTTCCCGTTCATCAAATATTCGGTGACATTCAATTTATGCAATAATTTTTTGGCTCTGGTACGTTCTTCGCTAAGCTGTTTATCATTGGCAAAATAGATTTCGCCCAAAAGCATTTTTTCTTTTTCGGTCATTTTTTTTAAGATTCTATTTTCAAATGGCAAAAGTATTCTTTGTATCTAAATGTCTGTACTTGTCATAATCCTTATACTTATTCATGACAAGCTGTGCTTTAAAAAAACAAAGCGTGGATTCGGCACCTTGATTGATATTGACATTTTTTTCTTCAAGCCCATCGTAAGAAGCTCCGTTTACTGGATTATAAATAATCTGATTCAGATGGTTATTCCCTAAAAACCATGAAAATGCTATATTTAGTTGATTTCTATATTTGACATTTCCAGTTACTTCATAAAACAAATGCAAGGTAATAATTGTTGTCGCTACTTCAATGGGTTGTTCTCCGTAAGTGTTTTTTTTCTCTCCCTTAACAAACCACCCTCTATTTGAAATTACACTAAATTCTCCTTTCATAAAATAATGCGACAGGAGGAAGTCGAAGGTAACCAAGGCTATTTTTTTGTATTTTAAATCTTTTGTAACCAAAAAACTAAAAAGCATTGCCTCTGGAAGCACATTGTTGGCATAAGTCATATAGTCTTCGTACCAACACCATTCTTCATCGGAGTTGATATGATAATGATTCAGCAATTTGTCAGCTAGTTGTACTATATATTTCTTAATTGCCTCCTCCTGATTAACCTGATAGTAATAATAAAGTCCTTTAAGTGTGTAAGCAATCGCTCTAGGTGAAGTAACCTCATCGATATGCACAGCGGCCTTATCCCATAATTTTTGGGCTTGTTGAACTAAATCTATCGGAAGTTTTTTTTGATAGAACAACGTAAAACCCAAACTCCACAATGCTCTTCCATTGGAATCTTCAAGATTTACCAACCCATTTTGCTTTGTCAATTGGCGGTTAATATCTTTGTAATTATCAAATCTACCATCTTCCCGTTGAATTTCTGCAATAAAATTCAAATAGATTGATGCAAGATTTAAGGCAATAGGATCCGAGCTCTTACCATAATACATTACCATATCAATCAATGCACGAGCGTTATCATCCAAAGTATAGCCTGATGATAAATCTGGCTGACTGAATATTGAAAACTGAAGAATCCCATAATCTGTCGTTAACTCTTTGATGTGATCCAACTTTATGGGTGGAAAATTGAATCTTAGTTTCCCTTTACTTTCTGTCACTTCAGCAAAGAGGAATCCGTACTTTAAAGCAATATTTTCCCAAGTTGTTTCATGGGTAAAAGCATAGCCCTTTTTCCCCATTCCCAATCGTTTTTCTTTATTTTCAACTAATTCCAATATGGCACTTTTAAATTCGTCTACATTATCAAACTCATTCAACAATATTCCTATATGAGAGTTCAGAGCCTCAATAGCGTGGGCTATCGGAGTTGAAATAATCGCACAACCGCAACTCATTGCATACGCAAAAGTTCCGCTCACAGCCTGATTGGGGTCTTTGGAAGCAAATAAATAAATATCTGACAAAACCAAATAGTTCAGCAGCTGTTTTAACTCCAGGAATTCATTAACAAAGAAAACATTGTTCTCGATATGAAGTTTTTTGGTGGTCTCCATAAGCATATTACGGTATTTCTCACCTTCCTTTTTTAAAACCTCGGGATGCGTTTTCCCGATGACCAAATAGATAACTTCAGGATGTTTTGCAATAATTTCAGGAAGAGCATACAAAACGGTTTCTATATTTTTATTGTCGCTGATTAAACCGAATGTTGACAATACTGTTTTACCTGAATAATTGAATTCTCTTTTTAATTTATCCTTTTGATTCCAAAGCACCATATGAGTACCATGGGGAATTATCCTTAATTTCGATTCCAGACAATCATAATCCCTTATTAAAATTTCTTGAGATCTTTTGGTCAGTACCACAATTTTGTTCGACAAATCAATGATCGCCTTGACTATTTTTTTTAATTTATCATTGGGCTCTGGCAATACCGTATGAAAAACCACTGCTATGGGTTTGTTTATGGCTAATAAAAAGGATAACAGATAATTTCCATAATCTCCTTCAAAAAGACCAAACTCATGCTCAATGCAAACCATACCAATATCATCTCGATTATTAATCTTTTCTGCCAAGACACGATATTCATCAATAGAAGAAACGGTTAACGCATAATGCACATCAAGACCATATTCAAATTGATTTTCTTCTTTTTGCAAAGCACATACCTCTATGGGCAGTGAATCCCCAAAGACTAACCTAACGGAATTAACTACATCACTAGAGAAAGTTGCCAACCCACATTGCCTAGGTGGATAAGAACTCATCAACAGAATGGTTTTGCTTTTTTTTGGCTTCACTTGTACTTATTTTACTATTTTAATTTGTGCTTAGAATCCATTTTAAATTAGGATCAAATCATAGTAATTACTTTTTACTGTTTTTCAAGGCAACCATTAATTCCACCATATCCACTACGGCATAAGTAGAAGAATAATCCGAAACAGCGTATGGTAATATCAAACTGTTATTATGAATAATGGAGCCACAGGAATAGACTACATTAGGAACATATCCTTCACGCTCATCTTCCAAAGGAGTCAGTAAAGGTTCGGACAACCTACCAATTTCTTTGGAAGGGTCATCCAAGTCGAATAATGCCACTCCTATACAATAACGTCTCATTGCCCCTACTCCATGTGTAATAACCAACCACCCTTCTTGAGTCCACAAGGGGGAGCCACAATTCCCAATTTGCGTATATTCCCATGGATATTCAGGTCTCTGGATAATTTTCGGGCTTTCCCATTCATTTATCCTGTCTGAATACATTAGATAATTATTAACCCCATCTACCCTGCACAACATAGCATATTTCCCTTTAACTTTTTTAGGAAATAATGCCATTCCTTTACTCTGTGAATCTTTGCCGTGTAGCGGCATTATGCGAAAAGTATAAAAATCCTCCGTAGTAATTAATTTTGAAAGGATAGCATGTCCATTGTAAGCTGTATAGGTTCCCATAACACTTTCGGAATTATCATCATTTACAAAACGAACAAAACGGGCATCTTCAATCCCACGACTTTCAGCATCTGATATTGGAAATATAACACGCTCCGAGATATCCGAATCATGCTTGAATTGGATATCATAAAAAGAATCCATCAACCAAAGCACTTCTTTATAAGCTTCCTTTTTTTCCTTACTTATATTTGGATCTTCTAATTCTTTATTTAGTATATCTCTGAACATTGAATACTCGAATACTTCGGGCATATCACACAAGAAAGAGGAGTAAATATCCAGAGTATGCATATCCGCCAATTTGGATATAATTCGCTTTTTATTAAACATCATTTTATGCGAAACCTCTGCTTTTTCAATGTTGTCCCCTATTCGCATCATTCGCAGATTATTGTCTTTATCGAGAATCCCTCTTCTAAATACTACAGATGACACGTGTCCTTCTCCAGTCGCTCGAAATGAAATAACCACTCGTTTTTCTCCCTTTTCCAGACTCGATTGGTCAAAATCCTCTATTATGGAAGGATTAAAAAATGCTGACGATTCTATGGAATACTCCATAGTAAGATAAGAACCGATAAGCTTTTTTCTCTCCTCTGAAAGCTCTTCATAATTAACCTGCATTTCTTCAATTATGGATCTAATATTTTCGCAATGTTTATAAAATATATACGAAAGATTTCGGTGACGCCTTGCAAACTCTCTGTATATTTGTTCCAAAGTATGATTTACTTCCTGATTGTTCATCGCCAGTATACGACTCACTAATTCTCGGGTTCTTCCTTCTCCACTCATGAAATACCGAGCAACAACCCTGCTGGAATCGGGAAAAAACTTTACACTTTTTCGGGTAACAGAGACTTTCATAAATTAAAATTTTTAAATTATAAAACAATAAGCAAACATCTTTTGGTTGTAGTAGAAAGGCAACTTAGTTATCATGCCATTTTATTATCTTAATGGAGCACAACTTCATTAAATCAAATTGGGGACTTGCATGTTTTTATTAATGCCGGCTAAGTACTTTCCTATTTAGAAATAGTAGTGGATTTTTTAAAAATATTTTTAAATCAAACACAATCAAATTTACAAATAAAAAATAACTTAAGTGTATGATAATTATCATATTACAACCAATCCTAAATACTTTCCCTCTTATAAAAAGCAAAACAATCTCCTCCAGCCCTGATGGAAGGGAAAATTCTTTTTGAATGCTTTTTGGCGGACAAAAAGATTAGAACCCCGAAAGCTTTCGGGGGCAGGAGAATTGTTCTTGATGTGCAAAAAAATTGCTGCTCCTAAAAAAAATAGTACTTTTGCAGTCGGTTTTTTGTTTTTCACTTTTGAGAACCTGAAAACTTTAAACATTAAACTTGAAACAAAAAATTATGAAGGCATATGTATTTCCAGGTCAAGGCGCACAATTCACGGGAATGGGCAAAGACTTATATGAAAACTCTCCATTAGCAAAGGAATTATTCGAAAAAGCAAATGAAATCCTAGGTTTCCGCATTACCGACATCATGTTTGAAGGAACTGCTGAGGAATTGAAAGAAACTAAAGTAACGCAACCGGCAGTTTTCTTGCACTCGGTTATTTTAGCCAAAACATTGGAAAATTTCAAACCGGAAATGGTGGCAGGACACTCTTTGGGTGAATTTTCTGCATTGGTTGCCAATGGCGCTTTGTCTTTTGAAGACGGATTAAAATTAGTTTCACAAAGAGCTTTGGCAATGCAAAAAGCTTGCGAGATCACGCCTTCTACAATGGCTGCCGTTTTGGGATTGGCTGACAATATCGTTGAAGAAGTTTGTGCATCTATTGATGGTGTTGTTGTAGCTGCTAATTACAATTGTCCTGGACAATTAGTAATCTCAGGAGAATTTTCTGCAGTAGAAAAAGCTTGTGAAGCAATGAAAGCGGCCGGAGCTAAACGCGCATTATTATTGCCAGTTGGAGGAGCTTTTCACTCACCAATGATGGAACCTGCAAGAGAAGAACTTGCTGCTGCAATTGAAGCAACTACATTCTCAACTCCTATTTGCCCAGTGTATCAAAACGTGACGGCAACTGCAGTATCTGACGCCAACGAAATCAAGAAAAACTTAATCATCCAATTGACTGCTCCGGTACGTTGGACACAATCTGTACAACAAATGATTGCCGATGGCGCAACTTTGTTTACCGAAGTAGGTCCAGGAAAAGTATTAGCTGGTTTGATTGGAAAAATTGATAAAGAAGCGACGACTGCTAATGCTTAAATTTTAGGCTGAAGATTGCAGACTTATAGATTATACTCTAGAATCCTCATAAACTGATATTTGTGAGGATTTTTTAAAAAATATTTTCATTAAAAAAAATCCCAAATTATCATCTGATAGTTTGGGATTCATTTATTCTGAAATCTGCATTCTGAAATCTAACTTCTAATCTTCTGTTCCCATTTCCAGGCACTGGCCATGGCTTCATCCAAAGTTGATTGCGCTTTCCATCCCAGCACATTATTGGCCTTATCGGTATTAGCATAAGCTTCGGTAATATCCCCTTCCCTACGGGGAACAATTTTATAAGGGAGCTTTTTACCACTCACTTTTTCAAAACTGTGAATCACTTCCAATACAGAACTTCCTGTTCCAGTTCCCAGATTGAAAGTTTCTACTTTTTCTACATTCTTCTTATTCAACAAACGCTGCAATGCAATAACGTGAGCTTTCGCCAAATCAACTACATGAATATAATCACGAATTGCAGTTCCGTCTGGCGTAGGATAATCATCTCCAAAAACAGATAGCTCCTTACGCAAACCAAATCCAGTTTGAGTTATAAAAGGCACTAAGTTTTGTGGTATACCCAATGGCAACTCCCCAATTTCGGCTGAAGGGTGTGAACCAATCGGATTGAAATAGCGCAATAAAACAGCGTTGATATTTGTTGCTTTTGCGACATCAACAATAATCTCTTCCCCTATTTTTTTTGTATTTCCATAAGGAGACATTGGCTGTTGAACTGGAGCATTTTCGGTAATTGGCATTTTTTCGGCTTGACCATAAACCGTACAAGACGAGCTGAAAATAAAATTAGCTTCTGGCTTTTTTCCTAATTCCTGCAAAATATAGACCAATGCAGCAATATTATTTTCATAATATAGCAACGGATTTTCAACGCTTTCACCTACCGCTTTAGAAGCTGCAAAATGAATAACTCCATTAATGTCATTGTGCTTTTTAAAAAAATCCTGGACGCTTTTTTTCTCACGTAAATCCAACTTTTCGAAAATTGGCATTTTGCCCGTAATGGCAACAATTCCTTTTAAAACTTCTTCGGAAGAATTGGAAAGATTATCAATAATTACAACATCAAAGGCCTCATTTTGCAATTCTACTACAGTATGGGAACCAATAAAACCTAAACCTCCTGTTACTAGTATTTTCATGTTTGTTTTTATAAAAAAGACGCTATAAATAGCGTCTCTATGGAAATTATTTTAAATATTCCAGAACTGAATCCGTTATAAATTTAATCTGTTCGTCATCAATCTCTGTATGCATCGGTAATGAAATCACTTCTTTTACCAATTGGTTCGTTACTGGAAAATCTTCTTCTTTGTAACGAACATCCAAATAAGCTTTTTGCAAATGCAATGGAATTGGATAATAAATAGCACATGGAATTCCTTTCCCTAACAAATGTTGCATCAATCCATCGCGATTTGCATCGATAATTCGCAAAGTATATTGATGAAAAACGTGATCATCTCCATTTGAATCGAACTCTGGAATTACAATATTAGAATGTCCGGATAAAGCCGCGTTATATTTCCCAGCTGCTTCACGACGTGCGGTATTATATGAATTCAACAAAGGTAATTTAGCATTAAGTACAGCTGCTTGAAGGCTGTCTAAACGAGAATTTACTCCCACAACATCATGATGATAACGCTCATACATTCCATGATTTACAATACCTCGAATTATATGTGCTAAAGCGTCATCATTGGTAAAAATAGCTCCACCATCACCATAACAACCTAAATTTTTAGATGGAAAGAAAGAAGTAGAAGACACATGCCCAATAGTTCCAGCTTTCTTTTTTGTCCCATCCGAAAATGTACAATTAGCACCAATGGCTTGTGCATTATCTTCAATTACGTATAAATTATGTTCGTTGGCAATAGCCATAATAGCTTCCATATTGGCAGCACGTCCAAATAAATGAACCGGTACAATTGCTTTAGTTTTTGGAGTAATCGCTTTTTTTATAGCCTCAATAGAAATGTTCATGTTGTCCATATCAACATCAACCAAAACAGGAGTTAATTGCAACAAAGCAATTACCTCAACAGTAGCAGCAAAAGTAAAATCGGCTGTAATAACTTCATCACCTGGTTTCAAACCCAACCCCATCATCGCGATTTGCAAAGCATCAGTTCCGTTAGCACAAGGAATTACATGCTTAACATCTAAATATTCTTCTAATGATTTTTGAAATGTATGAACTTGTGGCCCATTAATATAAGTATTGGTATCCAAAACTTCTTGAATCGAAGCATTTACAGTTGCTGCGATTTTATCGTATTGACTTTTTAAGTCAACCATTTGTATTTTTTTCATGTATTCTTTTTTAGCATCCCATGCCTTTCACAGGAACAATTAATAGAAGTAAACTTGCTTTAAGGTCAAATTTCACTGCAATTTAACCACCCCAAACAAGCACAACAAAAATAGTTATTTAATGAGTTTAAACCAATCAAACCCACAATAAAAAATATTTTTCCGAAGAAATAAAAAGTGGGTTCCCGACAACCATAATTTAAACATTTATTAGGGAAGAAAATAACACAAAGAAAATGTATTTTTACAAAAAAAATTATCGATGCATTTTCTTTATAATTCAACCATTCTATTCACCCAATTTTTATTAAAAATCATAGCGCTTTTCAGCCCTAAAATGAAACTTTTCGTTGATGGCAGGAAAGATGTTTTTACAATTTTGGAACAAAAATTATCAGTCAATGATAAAACCATTTGGTTCCATGCTGCGTCTTTAGGCGAATATGAACAAGGGCTTCCCATCATTGAAAAAATCAAAGAAAAGTATCCAACCCATAAAATTGTAGTTACCTTTTTTTCTCCTTCTGGTTATGAAGTTCGAAAAAACAATACAGTTGCCGACGCAACGGTTTATCTGCCTTTGGACATCACAAAAAATGCCAAACGCTTTTTAGAATTAGTGCATCCAGACTTTGTATTCTTCATTAAATATGAATTTTGGATTAATTATTTAGACCAATTGCAAAAACAAAACATTCCAACTTATTTGATTTCAGGTATTTTTAGAGAAAAGCAATTATTCTTCAAATGGTACGGTGGCTTTTACAGAAAAGCATTAGACACATTTACCTATTTCTTTGTGCAAAATGAGAACTCAAAAAAACTTATCACGCAGTTAGGGAAGACAAACGTCATTGTTTCTGGCGACACTAGATTTGACAGAGTTGTTGCAATCTTAGAAAAAGACAACACTTTGGACTTTATAGACCAGTTTAAAAACAACAAAATAACAATCGTAATAGGAAGCTCTTGGCCTAAAGATGAAAAAATACTTTCAGAATACATCAACTCATGCGCTGACGATGTTAAATTCATTATCGCACCTCACAACATAAAACCCGAACAAATCAAGCAACTGCAAAATAGCATCACTAAAAAAACAGTACTATTTTCAGAAAAAGAAAACAAAGATTTATCACAATTTGAAGTATTTATAGTTGACACTATTGGTATACTGACAAGAATTTACAGTTATGCAGACATTGCCTACGTAGGTGGTGGTTTTGGAAATCCAGGAGTGCACAACTTGTTAGAACCAGCTACTTTTGGAATCCCTATCGTAATTGGTCCAAATTATTCTCATTTTGATGAAGCCATTAATTTAGTAAAAATTGGAGGCTGTATCTCAATAAATGATTCCAAAGAACTCAAAATTGCGTTTTCAACATTGATCCAAGACCCTGACAAAAGACATCAAAAAGGAGAAATTTGTGGCACTTTTGTACAAAAAAACAAAGGAGCTACTAACAGTATTTTAGAAAAAATAACTCACAAGAAATGCTCAAAATAAAAGAATTACAACTATTTTAGACGAATAAAAAGGAAGCATAAAACCTCATAAAACAGGACGCTATTTTATAATTTGTAATTATTTACTTATTTTTTATTCCCTAAAAGAAAAAGCTAACCCTCTGATTGAAAATTATTTTTAAAAAATAAATGAAAAAATATTTTACATATTAAAAATTTTATATCTTTGCCACGAATTAATAATTAACCTTTATATTAAATTAAGATGAAAAAAGTATTTTTAAGTTTAGCTGTTGTTGCTGTATTAACTGTTGTATCTTGTAAAAAAGCTGATGCTCCTGCTGAAGAAACTACTGCTGTAGATTCTACTGCTGTTGCTCCTGCTGACACAACTGCTGTAGCTGCTGACACTACTGCTGTAGCTCCTGCTGCTGACACTACTGCTGCTGCTGCTCCTGCTGCTGCTCCAGCTAAGTAATTTCAAATTACGCTAGAAAAAAATAAGCTGCATTCAATGCAGCTTTTTTTATGGCTACTTCTCAACAAAAATATAACCCCCACACTATAGAGAAGACACCAAAAAAAATACCATCCCGAAATCGTGATGGTATTTTTTTTTAATCTTTATTCAATCCCAATAATTAATCTAAAAAAACCAAATCATTATCCGAGAAATCCAATATTTCCGAAACCGATGCATGCTTCATGATTTCATCAATTCCTTTCTGAACCCTTAATTCAGTGGTATATTTTCTACTTAAAGCAAAAGGCGCTCCATCCAAAAACAGCTTAAAAAAATATTTTCCCCCAGCCGATTTATGCTTATCAAAAGTCGCCAGATTAATATTGCTTTTAAAATATTCAATCGCCTCCTCACATTCAAACTTAAGCTCATACTTCATACTCGTAAAAATAACTTTTCCTTTTCTTGAAGTAAATACAAACTTATATTGATCATCAAATCTTTTACTAATTACAAAAGCACCCATTTGATTTTAGAATTTAAAATTTAGATTACTGATTTCAAACAAAAGATTAAATCACTGACACACAAACTAGTTTGCCATTATAATTTGCACAAATAAAAAAAGCCTCAAACATAGTTTGAAGCTTTCTTGTACTCAGAGCGGGACTTGAACCCGCACGAACATTGCTGTTCACTGGATTTTAAGTCCAGCGTGTCTACCAATTTCACCATCCGAGCATTATGCAATTCTGGAGCGAAAAACGGGGCTCGAACCCGCGACCTCGACCTTGGCAAGGTCGCGCTCTACCAACTGAGCTATTTTCGCATTTCATTCTTAAAAGAACCGCAATACTTGTTTTATATTGCGGTTGCAAATTTAGAACTTTTATTCAATTACACAAACCTTTTTTTCAAAAAAAACAAAGATAAAATTTAACGTTCTGACAACGATAACTTTAAATCTAAAACTATTTCCTAGATAACATCCTTTTAATCTCATTAAGTTTCATCAATGCTTCAACAGGAGTAATGGCATTTATATCCAAATTAACGATTTCTTCTTTTATTTCTTCCAGCAAAGGATCATCCAGATTAAAGAAACTCATTTGCATTTCTTCCTTTTCTGATTTTATACCGTTTAATACATCACTCGAATGGTTTTTCTCTAATTTCTTCAACATTTTTTGCGCTCTTGAAATCACCAGCTGTGGCATACCCGCCATTTTAGCCACATGAATACCAAAACTGTGAGCACTTCCTCCTTTTACTAATTTTCGAATAAAAAGCACTGTATCCTTTAATTCTTTTACAGAAACATTGTAATTCTGGATTCGAGGCATTGTCTCGCTCATTTCATTCAATTCATGATAATGCGTTGCAAACAATGTCTTAGGTCTTGATGGATGTTCATGTAAAAATTCGGCGATTGCCCAAGCGATAGAAATTCCGTCATAGGTGCTTGTTCCTCTTCCAATTTCATCCAACAATACTAAACTTCGATCAGATATATTATTCAAAATAGAAGCTGTCTCGTTCATTTCGACCATGAAAGTAGATTCTCCCATCGAAATATTATCTGAAGCTCCCACTCTGGTAAATATCTTATCCACAATCCCCATTCGAACACTTTCTGCAGGCACAAAACTTCCCATTTGCGCCAGCAATACAATCAAAGCCGTTTGACGCAATATTGCAGACTTACCCGACATATTGGGTCCAGTAATCATAATCAATTGTTGCGTTTCTCTATCCAAGAAAACATCATTGGTAATATATGGCACTCCAACAGGCAATTGCTTTTCAATTACGGGGTGTCTTCCATCTTTAATTTCCAGTTCGAATGTTTCATCAATTTCTGGACAAACGTATTTATTTTCTATTGCCAATTGTGTAAAACAACATAAACAATCCAATTGCGCCACCAAATTAGCATTCATCTGAACCGGCTTGATATAGGTAGCAACCCAGCTCACTAATTGTTCGAATAAATCGCTTTCAATTTTTTGAATTTTCTCTTCCGCACCTAGAATTTTAGTTTCATATTCTTTCAGCTCTTCGGTAATATAACGTTCAGCGCTTACTAGCGTTTGTTTTCTAATCCACTCTGCAGGAACTTTATCCTTATGCGTATTTCTAACTTCGATATAATAACCAAAAACATTATTGAACGATATTTTCAATGAAGAAATCCCTGTACGCTCGGATTCTCTTTTCTCAATTCCTTCCAAAAACTGTTTCCCCGAAGTGGATATTGCACGCAAATCATCCAATTCAGCATTAATACCTTTGGCAATCGCATTCCCTTTGGCAATTGCCACGGGAGCATCCTGATTTAATGTAACTTGTATTTTTTCACGTAACAAATCACAACTATGTAAACTGTCACCGATTACCTTTACAGCTTCTTGAGGACTAGACAAAGCCAATATCTTGATTGGAATAATGGCATCCAACGATTCTTTTAGATAAACCACTTCACGAGGCGAAACCTTACCTGTTGCAATTTTTGAAATCAAACGTTCCAGATCCGAAATCTGTTTGATTTGATTTTGAATATTTTTTAAAACGTCTTGATTTTCTTTTAAATAAGAAACTACTTGATGGCGGCTCTTTATTTTATTGCTATCTTTTAACGGTAAAGCCAGCCAACGTTTTAACAAACGCCCACCCATTGGCGAAAGCGTTTTATCAATTACATCCAATAGCGTAACGGCATTTGGATTGTAACTGTGGTATAATTCAAGATTTCGAATTGTAAATCGATCCATCCAAACGTAAGCATCCTCAGCAATTCGATGAATCGCCGTAATATGCTGCACTCTATTATGCTGCGTTTCAGACAAATAATAAAGAATAGCCCCCGACGCAATAACTCCTTCTCTCAACTCTTCCACTCCAAAGCATTTTAAAGAAACGGTTTGGAAATGCTTAGTTAGTGTTTCAATAGCATAATCTTCTTTAAAAATCCAAT
>NZ_DASTTN010000037.1:0-7375 GCF_035760125.1 Flavobacterium sp. | reverse complement strand
ACCTGCAATAATGGTCGTGATGCCATAGATATTTTTGACGAAAACAATTTTGACATTGTTTTTCTTGACGAAAATATGCCCGGAATGAGTGGTTTGGAAACATTGTCTGAAATGAAGGAGAAAAAATCTTCTATTCCGATGATAATGATTACCAAAAGTGAAGAAGAATATATAATGGAAGAAGCCATTGGTTCCAAAATCGCCGATTACCTTATCAAACCCGTAAATCCAAATCAGATTTTATTGAGTTTAAAGAAAAACCTGGATCATTCCCGATTGATTTCACAAAAAACGACTTTGGATTACCAAAAGGAGTTTCGAAAAATCACTATGGAAATGGCAATGGTCAACTCCTATGAAGACTGGGTGGAATTATACAAAAAACTTATTTTTTGGGAACTTGAATTGGAGAATATCAATGATCAAGGGATGATTGAAATTCTGGAATCCCAAAAAGTGGAAGCCAATTCACAATTTGGAAAATATATTGAGCGTAATTATGAAGATTGGTTTGCACCAAAAGCGGACAAACCGATTCAATCCCATAATTTATTCAAAGAATTGGTCGTTCCTGAGATTCTGAAAAAAGACAAACCCGTACTTTTTGTTGTAATTGACAATTTGCGTTACGATCAATGGAAAGCTTTTGAAAGTGTTGTGGGTAATTACTATAAACTGGAAAAAGAAGTTCCTTATTTTTCAATACTTCCAACGGCAACACAATATGCCAGAAATGCTATTTTCTCTGGATTGTTGCCTATTGAAATGGAAAAACAATTTCCACAGTATTGGAAAAATGACCCGGAAGAAGGAGGTAAAAACTTGTATGAAGCCGAATTTCTAACCGCTCAAATCAAGCGTTTAAGACTGGACCTAAAAGAAGATTATTTCAAAATTACCAATTTGGCAGGAGGAAAAAAACTCGCCGAAAGCTTTAAATCACTAAAAGACAACGACCTTGTGACTGTGGTTTATAATTTTGTTGATATGCTTTCGCACGCCAAAACCGAAATGGATGTGGTCAAAGAACTGGCTTCTGATGATAAAGCATATCGTTCCTTGACGTTGAGTTGGTTCAAAAATTCACCTTTACTGGAAATTATTCAACAAGCTCAAAATCTAGGATTCAAATTAATTCTAACTACTGATCACGGTACCATTAATGTAAAAAACCCATCAAAAGTGGTAGGTGATAAAAATACCAGTTTGAATTTACGCTACAAAACAGGACGCAGTTTGACATACGAACATAAAGATGTCTATGCGGTAAAAGAGCCAAAAAATATCGGTTTGCCTGCCATAAATATGAGTAGTTCCTATATTTTTGCAAAAAATGATTTGTTTTTGGCTTATGTAAACAACTACAATCATTATGTGAGTTATTACAAAAACACCTATCAGCACGGTGGAATCTCATTGGAAGAAATGATTATTCCTTTTCTGGTTTTTAATCCGAAATAAGGAGATGCTGTTATAATTTAATCAAACATACAACAGAATACTAACAAATGACTATCACATTTTCTATAGAGCAACTTGCAGAAGTTGCTCAACAAATTTTAGATCAAAACCCAAATAAAGTAATCCTTTTCAATGGGGATATGGGTGTTGGCAAAACAACATTAATCAAACAGCTTTGCAAAACATTGGGCGTAAATGATGCAACCAGCAGTCCTACGTTTTCTTTGGTAAATGAATATCAAACAGACAGCAATCAAACGGTTTATCATTTTGATTTTTATAGATTAAACAAAGAAACGGAAGCATTGGATATGGGTGTGGATGATTATTTATATTCCGGAAATTGGTGTTTTATTGAATGGTCGGAAAAGATTGAGAATTTGATTCCGCAACAACATACCGTAATTGCAATCGAATTATTGCCAAATGGTGAGCGTTTATTAGAATTAAAGTAGCTAAATAATGAGCTTAGATACCAATAAAGTCGAAATCATCCCTTTTTCAATTGAATTAAAAGAGCCAATCAAAACCTTAAATTTAGAATGGCTTCATAAATATTTTAAGGTTGAACCCAAAGACGAAAAAGTATTATCCGATCCTCAAGGTGAAATAATCGACAAAGGCGGAATGATTTTTTATGCCCGATACAACAACAACATTGTGGGTACTGTTTCTTTATTAAAAATAGATGATGCCACATTTGAATTAACAAAAATGGCAGTATCTGATGGAAATCAAGGATTAGGCATCGGTAAAAAACTAATGGAGCATTGTTTGAATGAGGCAAAAGAGAAAGGAATTCAAAAATTGATTCTGTATTCCAACCGAAAATTACTTCCTGCGATACATTTATATGAAAGTTTTGGTTTTATTGAAATTCCTGTTGAAGAAGGTGTTTATGAAAGAGCCGATATCAAAATGGAGAAAATATTATCTTAATTTCACTATTATTAAATAATCAGAATTGACAACAAGGAAAGCGCATATTTTTTTACCGCAGATTTACAGATTTTAATGAAAATTATGTGCCTAAATTATCCTGTTTTAACCGAATTAGTCCAAATTAATTTTTAATAATCATAAATTCTGCCTTTCAAAAAATAAATCAGCGAATCTGCGGTCATTTTTAAAACTCTCCTATTTCCTTGAATTAGGCACATGTAAAAGATAATACTTTGAATCTTTTTTGTAAATTGTACCACTAATTACAAGAAATCAATGTCTCTAAGTCCATTCACAAAAGAACAATTACTGCCTCAAGAAGAAAAACTAGAAATAGCTAGACATAAAAGCCAACTTTTTATAGGAATTCCAAAAGAGACCAGTTATCAAGAAAGACGCATTTGCCTCACTCCTGATGCCGTGAATTCCCTTACCTATCAAGGACATAGAGTAATGATTGAAGCAGGGGCTGGTGTAAGTTCCAGTTATAGTGACAAAGAATATAGTGAAGCCGGTGCCGAAATTACCCAGGACACCAAAAAAGTTTTTGGCTGCCCAATGATTTTAAAAGTCGAGCCACCAACAGTTGCCGAAATCGAAATGATGCATCCTAAAACCATTTTAATATCGGCCATTCAATTAAAAACCAGAAAAAAATCATACTTCGAGGCTTTATCTCGAAAAAAAATAACGTCGCTCGCTTTTGAATATCTAAAAGATACAGACGGTTCCTACCCTGCTGTAAAATCATTGAGCGAAATTGCAGGAACTGCTTCGATACTCATTGCAGCCGAATTAATGATTACCAATGAATTTGGAAAAGGATTATTATTTGGTAACATTACAGGAGTTGCCCCAACAGAAGTTGTGATACTTGGAGCTGGAACTGCCGGAGAATTTGCAGCAAGAACAGCCCTCGGACTTGGAGCCAGTGTAAAAGTTTTTGACAATTCTATAACCAAACTACGCCGTTTACAAAACAACTTAAACCAACGCATTTTTACGTCAACCATTCAGCAAAAATCATTGCTTAAAGCCCTAAGACGTTGTGATGTTGCTATTGGTGCAATGCGAGGATTGGAACGTTGTCCGGTTGTTGTAACCGAAACGATGGTAGAACACATGAAAAAAGGCGCCGTAATTGTTGACATCAGTATTGACACAGGAGGATGTTTTGAAACATCCGAAGTTACAACCCACGAAAAACCCACTTTTATAAAGAATAACGTTTTGCACTATTGTGTTCCCAATATTCCTTCCCGTTACTCCAAAACAGCTTCTCTTTCCATAAGTAACATCATCACTCCTTATCTATTGCAAATTGCGGAAGATGGCAGTATCGA
This sequence comes from Flavobacterium sp., assembly GCF_035760125.1. Lineage (GTDB taxonomy): Bacteria > Bacteroidota > Bacteroidia > Flavobacteriales > Flavobacteriaceae > Flavobacterium. Next base: position 3,629 of record NZ_DASTTN010000037.1, on the reverse strand, counting down.
AAGCGCCATACGCTGTAATGCAGGTCTAAAAAACGGTATTTATTTGTATCATGGAATACTTACCAACAAAGCCATTGGCGATTGGTTTGATTTACCGGATAACGACATTAATTTAATTGTTTTTTAACTAAACTTTGCCCTACCTTTGCGCAAAAATTAAAATATGAAATGAGCATAAATTTCAATAGGTTGTTAACACCGACAGTAACCATGCAAATTACATATTACCAATAAAAAACAATAAATATTAAATATGAATTTCATACAACGTTTTGCTTACTATCTAGTAGGTTTGATAATGGGTTTATTTGTAGTCGCTGCTATATTCAGCGGAAAAGACACCCGTTGCAATTATTTCCCAAATGCAAGGGTTTTGAAAGATTTAAGCACTAAACCTTTTTTCTATTCCGATAAAGCTTCCCTTATTTTATCCCAAAAATGGATTGACACCACCGATATTAAAAATACACTTAAACTTGGAGACGTCGATTTTGACCAAAGTAATGTTCCTTACAAAAAAGGAAAACTATATGTTATTGAAGGCAAAACAAGAAAAAATCAACAAATCATAATCAAAGTGATTAATTACGAGAACAAAGCAGTCTTAGAAGACATCAATAAAAAATAAGCATATCAAACTCTTCCTTTCGAAGAGTTTTTTTTTATCCAAAAAATAGTTAGGAGCGAATCAATAGGCTTTATCAAGAAACATCGTTCCTGCTGTCCACTATATCCCATCTCGTAGAAAAAACGAGATGGGATGCCGTTTCCATCAGGGCTAAAGAGTGGTCATTGGGATTTTTGGAGAATAACTTCAATAAAACTTTTATTCATAAAAAAACCATAACTCAAATTAATGAATTATGGTTTTATATTTATCGCTATTTAGCGATTTGACTCTAATTATCTTTGTGCCAAATATGCCAAAACGTTTTTCTCAATTCTTTCATTAATATTCGAAATATCAGCTTTTACAAACTTCTCACCAAGAATATTTTCATATAACTCAATATATCTATCCGAAACTGTTTCAATATATTCATCAGTCATATTTGGAATTTGTTGTCCTTCCAAACCTTGGAATCCATTTTGAATCAACCAACGTCTCACGAATTCTTTTGATAATTGCTTTTGTTCTTCGCCTTTGTCTTGTCTTTCTTGATATCCTTCAGAATAGAAATAACGAGAAGAATCTGGAGTGTGAATTTCATCAATCAATACAATAACTCCGTCTTTGGTTTTCCCGAATTCGTATTTAGTATCCACCAAAATCAAACCACGACTTGCAGCGATTTCAGTACCTCTTTGAAATAAAGCACGAGTATATTTTTCTAACACCAAATAATCTTCTTCAGTAACGATTCCTTTCGCAAGGATATCTTCTCTTGAAATATCGGCATCGTGTTCTCCATTATCCGCTTTTGTTGTAGGTGTGATAATCGGTTCTGGAAACTTGTCATTCTCTTTTAAGCCTTCAGCCATTGTCACTCCGCAAATTTGTCTTTTACCAAGAGCATATTCACGTGCAGCATGTCCTGAAACATATCCACGAATAACCATTTCAACTTTGAAAGGCTCACATAAATGACCAACAGCAACACTTGGGTCTGGAGTGGCAATTAACCAGTTTGGTACAATATCTTGAGTCAATTCCATGAATTTTGTAGCAATTTGATTCAAAATTTGTCCTTTGTATGGAATTCCTTTTGGCAAAACTACATCAAATGCAGATAGTCTATCAGTAGCTATCATTACAAGTAAATCGTCATTTATATTGTAAACTTCCCTTACTTTTCCGCGATACACTGATTTTTGATTCGGAAAATTAAAATTGGTAGTGGTAATTGTATTGCTCATTAGTAGTGTGTTGTTGTTATTTTTATGGATGCAAATTTAAAACTAATTAATAGAGAACGCAAGGAAAACAAAAAGTTCTATTTACATGGCAAAAGGCCTTTTCTCTATGCTTTAACAGAAGCTAATTATCTACTTAAAACCCTAACTTAAGATGAAACACTTAATCCTTCTAAAATTTCGGTTAAATACTTGGCAACACCATCTTCATTATTGGTTGAAATCACTTCTAAATGAGACAATTTACTTTTTAAATTTTCTGGTGCGTTACCCATAATTAATCCAATTCCTGCAGCATCTAACATTTTCTCATCATTAAAACCATCACCAAAAGAAATGGCTTCCTCAAAAGAATAACCTTCTTTTTCAAGAATCTTAGCAATTGCAACACTTTTATCCACCGATTTATCCATAAACTCTAAACAAATAGGCAAACTAAAAGCATGACTAAACTCATCCGAATGATCTTCAAGAATTTTGTCTCTTAAATCAACTAATTTCTGATGGTCATCATGGGTAAAAAATATTTTTATGGCACTATAATCATCCAATGCTGAAAAATCCACTACTTCTGGCGGGTAAGCCAAGTCTTTCTGAAAAGCATTCAGTTTTTTATTCGTTTTTGAGGTTTGCCAAACTTTCTCCTTGAATAAAACTGTGGTAATCTCTGGGTCTATATCCAATGATAAAATCGATTTGACCGCATCTCCTTTTAAATTAAAAGAATACAAAAGCTCTTTTTTTGGCGAATGGATTCTTGCCCCATTTGAAGTTACCAAATAAATAGGAAGTTCCAAACTGCTAATTATTGCCATCGCATCCATGTGATGACGCCCTGTTGCCACAATAATTAAATAGTTTTGTTCATGCAGTTCTTGAAATACAGATTTGGTATAGGCTGATATTGTATGGTCTGAGTTGAGTAATGTTCCGTCTAAATCGCTAATTACTACTTTAATTTTTTGTTTCGACATTTTAAATTTCATTTTCATTTTTAACATATTCCAAATTTATTGCATTTCAAGAAGATACCCAAAAAGTTACCCATATATAAACCGCTTTTAACTTAATTATATCGATATGTTAACTTTAATTGGGAAATCAAATGCAGAACTAAGAATCTTCTTTATTTTACAAAGAAAAAGGAGAAACTCTGTAATTGAGCTTCTCCTTTCTATTTTTATAATTGTTTTTATCATTAAATCTTGATACTTATAAGTACTCTAACTTAATAATCATTGTTTTCAATTTGTTTATAAGCATCAATCACTTTTTTCACCAATCGATGACGCACAATATCTTTATCATCCAAATAAATAATACCAATTCCGTCAACATCTTTTAAAACCAATATAGCTTCTTTAAGTCCAGAAATTGTTCTTCGGGGTAAATCTACTTGACCGGGATCACCAGTAATCATAAACTTGGCACTTTTCCCCATACGAGTCAAGAACATTTTCATTTGCGAATGCGTCGTATTTTGTGCTTCGTCCAAAATTACAAAAGCATGATCTAAAGTTCGTCCACGCATGAAAGCCAAAGGTGCTATTTGAATAATTCCTTTTAAGATATAATCTTCCAATTTTTCATTAGGCAACATGTCTCGCAACGCATCGTATAAAGGTTGCATATAAGGATCCAGCTTTTCTTTCATATCTCCAGGAAGAAAACCTAAATTCTCGCCAGCTTCCACTGCAGGTCGGGTCAGAATAATACGTTTGACTTGTTTTTCTTTTAGAGCTTTTACAGCCATGGCTACACCTGTGTAGGTTTTT
>NZ_DASTTN010000036.1:0-7851 GCF_035760125.1 Flavobacterium sp. | reverse complement strand
GCTTGATTTTTCTTTTGCCAATATTCAAAATAATAAAGGCAATAATCGTGGTACAAGTCATAATCACAACCATCGGTACCATAGAATCTTTAACAAAAACACCCACTGCAAAAGAAGATAAAGCACCTATTCCCAATTGAGTTGCGCCCATCAATGCTGAGGCACTACCTGTATTTTTTGCAAAAGGAGCAAGGGTTAATCCCGCTGTATTTGGATTGGAAATACCCAAACATGCCAAAAACAGGAACAACATTGCAATAGTACCGTACAGTCCTAAATCATCATTTATTGCCAAAATCAAAAAGGTCACACTGATTGCTATTTGAGCAACCAAAGCACCAAAAATCATCTGCTCACTAGAGAATCGTCTTAATAATAAGGAATTCAATTGACTCGAACCAATAAAACTAATTGACATAAAAGCAAAAATCCAACCATAAACCGTGGCATCCACTTTTAAAATATCCATAAACAAAATTGGGGAGGCTGCAACATACGTAAACAATCCCGAAAACGCAATCGATCCTGTCAAAGCATAGGTGTAAAACTGTGGCACTTTGATAATCGCAACAAAATTGCTGATGATTGGTTTGGGTTTCAATGAAATGGTGGGATCTGGTTTGTGCGTATCAGGCAAACCCAATTGTGATGCAATAAGAACAAAACCGCCTAAGCACATCAGTATAAAAAATATAGGGTGCCAACCGTAATAAGTTGTTACATAACTCCCAATGGTGGGTGCCAACATTGGCGAAAGCCCAAGAACTAGCATTAATTTGGACAAAACATTAGGTATTTCCTTAACCGGAAACAAGTCCCTAACCATCGCAACCGAAGCAACTGTTGCGGCACAACTTCCAACAGCCTGTATAAATCGAAGTCCAATAAACACATGGATATCAGCCACAACGGCGCATCCTAAAGAAGCCAAAATATAAACCAACAATCCGATAAACAAAGGCTTTTTCCGACCGTAACGATCCAATAACGGGCCGTATAACAATTGCCCAAATGAAATCCCAATGAAATAACTGGATAAAGATTCAGAAACCATGGTCACTGTAGTATGAAGATCTTTGGCAATCCCAGAAAAACTGGGCAAATACATATCAATCGAAAATGGTCCAAGTGCAGTCATCGAACCCAAAATTAATATCAGCTGAATGTATTTTCCTTTTGTCATAATCCTTTTTATCTTTTGCAAAGATAGCCTTTTGAAATCTCATATTTCTCAATATTCCGAGGAACGAGGACACTTGTGAAAAGAAAACAACAATACAATCTCAACAATATGCTTATCCAAGAATTGAGCTTTCCATTATTTTCACTAACTTTCTGTCCGTTTTAAAAAAATTAATTATAACTATAAACGTTAAAAAAAATATGTAATGGAATCAGAAATTTTCTCAACAACCCCAGATTGTGAAATTGTGACTACAAGAATTATAAACTTTCCAATAAATCTTGCTTTTAAAGCTTGGACTGATCCAAACCATTTAAAAAATTGGTGGGGACCAAAAGGATTTACAAATACTTTCAACGAATTTGACTTACGACCAGGAGGAAAATGGAGTTTTATTATGCACGGTCCGGATAAAGGAAATTATCACAATGAAGTCGAATTTATAAAAATTGACAAACCTAATCTGATTTTCTGGAAACGTCATTCTAAACCGCTTTTTAAAGTTCTTGCAACATTTGATGAAGTTTCAGCCAATCAAACCAAAATTGTTTTCAAAATGATTTTCGATACAGCGGAAGAAAGCAATAAATTAAGACCATTTGTAGTTGACAAAAATGAAGAGAACTTTGATAGACTTGAAGTTGAATTGACAAAAATGGCTTTATAAATCAAATCACTAAATACTAATCAGATAACTTTCCTTGTATATTTTTTGGTAAATATCTTTACTGAACATAAAAAGCTGGGAAGGCTTTTTGGAAACCCCCACTTGTTTTTCGTCTAACTCAATAAGATATTTCTTCGTCAGTAATTTTCTTCTAAAATTTCGATTGTCAATTTCGACACCCAATATGCATTCGTATACATCCTGTAACTCTTTTATAGTGAACTTATCTGGTAAAAGTTCAAAGATAATAGGCTGGAATAACGATTTTGCTTTTAAATCTGCATAGGCTTCATTAATAATTTTTTTGTGGTCAAAACCTAATTCCGGCAAATCATTTACGGGGAACCATTGTGGTTTATGCAGATTGTTTTCTAAATCAACTTCATGTGTTTTTACCAAAAAATAATAGGCTATTGTGATTGTTCGTTGATTGAAATTTTCACTTTTGGCCCAAATAACATCTTTCTCATTCATCAAACGGTTAGGATCTCCAAAAACCTTAAACTGTTTTTTATACAAATTATCCAATCCCGTAAGTTCTCTCAAAACTCGGGTAGCCGTATCATCTATAGTTTCATTTTCAAGTGTATGGTACCCAGTTAACACATGATCATTAACTAAAATTTCATGATTTTCTTCCGATTCTAAATAACGATCCAGTAACAATACATTCAATGATTTTGTATTGGCATCAAAACCAAAAACCACACAGTCTACAGAGATATTGGGAATTATTTTAGGTATCATGAAGGAACAGGGTATAATTAATTAACATTTTTCGGAACAATTAAACTCTTTTGTTTAAACGTTCATCAGTACAAAAGTAATGATTTATTTATCAATATAATTTTACTGTTAAATTGACATGTTTTACAATTAACCGTCAAATAAACATTAATTACAAAACAAACAATTGCAGGCAATTTTATTATATTACTATTATTTATGACTAATTTTTATTCATATTTTAAAATATTTAATCATTTTTTATTGTTATATTAAATTTATTTTTACATTTGAAAAATAAATAGTCATATTGACGTTTATTAATTATTCAAAGAATAACTCCAAAAATAAAATTTAATACTTAAAAAAAAGTACATGAAAACCAACCTTCTTTTGCTTCTCATTTTAACAACTTCTATATGTACTTATTCACAAGTAGTCATAACAAACACAAATTTTTCATTAGGAACAACTGGCCGTATCGGTGTAGGCTTGTCACCAAACGGAGAAGGTAACATGTGGAAACCATTAAATCTTTCCGGACAAGGTTCTTTGGGAGGCCGTATGGAGCAAACAGACTATGTAGATATTTTGCCTGCGGTACATTTCACTCCAAAACTTATTGGAAAAGACAGCACCAATGTAACCTTTCAAATGCGTTTAGGAATGTACGCTGCCAACGGACAATTCGTTGGAAATATAAGTTCCCGTTCCAATGGTGGATTAACCTTTATTCTTCCTGAAGCTTTTATTGAAGCGAGAAATATCATGGGAAGCAGATGGTCAGCTTGGGCAGGTTCTCGTTTTCGCCGTTATGATGATATTCACATCAGCGATTATTTTTATTTTGATGACCATTCCGCTCAAGGATTTGGTGTTAGCTATAAAAATACCGAAATAACGATGTTGATGCCAGCCTCTGCCGATTCTACAAATGTCTATCCTTATAATTATGAAATTACCGTTGCTGGCGCTACCAATCCTGCAATTCGTCAACGCATGGTTTGGATAGGGGAGCACAGCATCGACTTTAAAAACAGTAGTGTTTTGAAGTTTTTAGGTGAATTCCATTACGTTTCAGCTAATTCCAAAACTTCTTCTAAAGTTTATCCAGCCGATAATGGATGGGTAGTTGGTGCCAAATACAACAATTTATTAAAAACAAAATTACCAGGTTCGTTCAATCAATTTTCAATTCGTTACGGCGCGGGAATTGCCAATGGTGGCGACAATGGAAACACTTTTACCTGGGCTACATACGGAGCGCCAGATACAGCAGGAAAATATACTAATGCTTATTCCTTTACAACAGTAGAGCATTTTTTACTAAACCTAACACCAAAGTTTAGTCTCAATGGATATGGTGTTTTTACCAAAAGTAAAGGAGGATCTTCGAGTACTAATACAGACGAATACTTCAACGGAAACCAATTGTACAATCAGAAAACTGATTTTGTGGTAGGATTTAGAAGCTTCTTTTATGTTACCAAATGGTTGCATTTAATTGAAGAAGTGCATTATGCCGTTCGAAAAGATGGCGATAACCCAGAAGCCGAAATGTGGAAATTTTCATTTGCACCAACGATTGTTCCATTAGGCAAAAAAGACCCTTGGAGTCGTCCCCACATTCGCCTTGTTTGTACGCTTGCTCACTACAACGATTACGCTCGTGACCATAACTATTCGCCTTATCTACAAGTAAATCAAAAGAGTTGGGGAACTTACGTGGGAGTCAAAACAGAATGGTGGTTATTTTAAAAAGAACAACTTTCAAATACAACAATAACTAATTTAAAACTAAATAATTATGCCAATTTTTGGAACAACAATTTTATCTTTTATTCCTAACTGGAGTACTGATGGCGGACGTTATGCCATAGAAAAAACAGCTAAATACGGTTTTGATATGCTTGAAATTATTTTACCAGCAACATTGGATTTCGATGCCAAAAAAACGAAAAAACAACTTGATAAAAATGGAATTCTAGGACGCTGTACCTTGAATTTACCAACAAATTGTCATATTCCTCTTTATCCCGAGCAAGCAATAACCCTTATAAAATCAGCACTTGATAAAGTAGCCGACATGAATGGTGATTTTTTAGGAGGCGTTTTGCATTCTGCGATTGGAACATTTACTGGAAATCCTTGTGCAATAGACGAAAAAGTAATTCTTCTACAAGTTTTTGATGATGTTGCCAAGTATGCAAAACAACGCAACATAACCATTGCTCCAGAGCCGATTAACCGTTACGAAAGTTACGTATTTACATCTGCAGATGAAATTTTGGACATGATTGAACATCTTGCCCAGCCTAATATAGGACTACATCTAGACACCTTTCACATGAATATTGAAGAAAGAAACTTCTACGACCCAATCATTCGAGCCGGAAATAATTTAAAACATGTTCATATTACCGAAAGTGACCGCGGGATGACAGGCGAAGGAAATGTTCATTGGGATGATTTTTTCAAAGCCTTGTCTATCATAAATTATCAAGGACCACTAGTCCTGGAAAATTTTTCTTCTCAAATAAAAGAATTAGTCGGTCCAACTTCTTTATGGAGACCTTCTAAGTATAATTCTGAAGATCTTGCCAAAGGAAGCCTGTTATTCATGAGAAAAATGGTCGATAAATGGTACAATAAATCATTAAGTCAAATTAAAATAACTATCTAAAAAATGTTTTACATATAAAATTAAAAAAAATGGAAAAGAAATTAAAAGGGGTAAGTTTTGGAGAAATTCTATTTGATGTTTTTTTGGAGCACAAAAAAATCGGAGGAGCGCCACTAAATGTAGCATCACGATTAAGTTCATTAGGAGCTGATATTACTATGATTAGCGGCATAGGAAATGATGAAAACGGAAAAATATTGGTTGATTATTTGAAAGACAAGCGAATAAACACAGAAACTATTCAAGTTAATGATACGTATCCAACAGGAATCGTCAATGTGATTTTGAATGAAAAAGGAAATGCTTCCTATGACATTAATTATCCGGCAGCTTGGGATAAAATTGAAACGTCTGCCAAGAATATTTCAATTGTCAAAGATGCAGATTTCTTTGTTTACGGAAGTTTATCTTCCAGAGATTCTGTTTCCAGAGACACACTGAAGAAACTTTTAGCGGTAGCGAAATATAAAATATTTGATGTGAATCTAAGAATTCCGCATTACACCAAAACAAACGTTTTGGATTTATTGAACGAAGCTGACTTCTTGAAGTTTAACGATGATGAGTTAAATGAGATTTGCGAAGATTTACATTCTAATAAAAAGTCTTTAGAACAAAACATTAAATTCATCGCCGAAAAAACCAATACAGCTACGGTCTGTGTCACTTTAGGATCTCATGGAGCGGTATTATTTCATGAAAATAAATTTTACCACAATTCTGGTTTTAAAGTAAATGTAGTAGATACGGTAGGCTCAGGAGATTCTTTTTTGGCTTCATTAATCATCATGCTCCTTAATGGAAAAGACCCGCAATACGCCATCAATTTTGCCAGTGCTATTGGATCTATTGTCGCTCAAAACGAAGGAGCAAACCCAATAATATCGCAGTCAGAAATAGATGAATTCTTATGCGGTTTTGAACAAACAGACTCAAAAACCAAGGAATCAAATATATTTTCAATTAATTAAATAATCAAGACAATGAATCTATCTAAAAAAACACCTGTAATTAGTAAAGAATTTGTTTTTCAATTTATAATAATAACCATATTATTTGCCCTTTGGGGAATTGCTAATGATTTAACAACACCGATGGTTTCCACTTTCAAGAAAGTGATGCCGGAACTTTCAAATACTCAAGCATCGTTGGTGCAATTTGCTTTTTACTTTGGCTATTTCTTTATGGCTTTACCAGCAGCATTATTCGTTAGAAAATACAGCTATAAATCAGGAATAATATTAGGACTCATACTGTATGCAACAGGCGCCTTTTTGTTTTATCCAGCAGCACATTATCAAAGCTATACTTTTTTCTTAGTTTCACTATGGGTAATTACTTGTGGTTTAGCTTTTTTGGAAACTACATCAAATCCGCTAATTTTATTTCTAGGCAACAAAGAAACAGCAACACAGCGGCTGAATTTAGCACAAGCATTTAACCCAATTGGAGCCATAACTGGATTGGTAATGGCTCAGTTTTTAGTCATTAAAGAAATAAAATCAGATGATTATACACCTGCAGCTTTCAAAGCTTTAAGTTCAAATGAGTTAGCAAAAATTAGAGAAAATGATTTAGGCGTTATTAGTATTCCATATATTGGACTAGGAATTTTTGTATTAATAATATTAGTTGTTATTGTTTTTACAAAAATGCCAAAAACTGCTCATGAAGATAAAATGTCCATATCAGAATCATTTAAAAAGCTATTTGCTAATAAAAATTATAAACACGGTGTTATAGCGCAAGCTTTTTATGTAGGCGCACAAATTATGTGTTGGACTTTTATTTTTCAATACGTGGACAACATTAATAAAACATTTGGATTGGAATTAACAGCGACATATTACAACATAACCGCTATGATTCTATTTTTAATAGGAAGATGGGTTGGAACTGGCTTGATGAAAACCACAAATCCTTCAAAAATATTAATGATATTTGGTATTGGCGGGGTATTATGTGCTTGTGGAGCAATTCTTTTACAAGGTATGCCAGGATTAATTTCTCTAATATGTATCTCCATTTTTATGTCAATTATGTTTCCAACTATCTATGGAATTGCGCTGAAAGATATGGGTGACGAAGCTAAAATTGGTTCAGCTGGTTTAGTAATGGCTATCGTTGGTGGTGCATTGATGCCTGTTATGCAAGGAAGCATTTTGGATTGGGGTGGTTCAGGTTTTTCAGATATTAAAATTTTAGGATTCATACCTGAAATAAATTTTTCATTTATTCTGCCTTTAATCTGTTTGTCAGTTGTTGCATATTATGGTTACAGCACATACAAATCATCGAAGAAAGTTTTAATCATTGAAGAATTCAAAAATGTCGATATTGCAAACTCTGTAATTTAGCTTGATATTATTCTAGAATATAAAAAGAAAAAATATTTCAAATAAACGAACGGTAAAGACTTTATTGTTCGTTTATTTATTTTAAAGATCTGATTTTACAATCAGCTCATAGCCCATTTTACAATAACACATTTTGAACTATAATTTATATTATGTAAAATAGAATATTTTGAAGTCACCATAATTGTTAGCATTCATATAATAATTTCAAAAGAAATTACTTTTACTTCAATTA
>NZ_DASTTN010000035.1:0-13522 GCF_035760125.1 Flavobacterium sp. | reverse complement strand
TAGCGGTGTGTTCAGTTCAGTAGATCCTGGGACTTACGATTTTAGTGCTACTATTGGTGAATGTACTACAGCTGGTGACCCAATAACTGTGAATGCAAGACCTGGAACACCAGATGCACCACAATTGAAAATAACCCAGCCAACAGCATCGCTTTGCAGTGCAACAACAACTGGAAGTATCGAGGTATGTAATCCGATTGTTGGAGCTACTTATACACTAGTTGGAGGAGCAAGTATTGTAGCATCGGGTTCACCAGTGATATTTGGCAATCTCGCTGCGAACTCTAATCCAAGCGTTACAGTAACCAATACAGCTGGTTGTACTTCTAGTCCTACCCTTTGTAGCAATGCTGTGACCACCTGCTCATCACCCCCAGCCGGTAAAATCGCAGCTCCAACCTCAACAAAAGAGGTTATAAAAAACGATGCTAAAAAAGTAGGTTTTACTGTTTCCCCTGTTCCTTTCAAAGACCAACTTACCGTTAGATACAATTTTGATTATGCCTCTCAAGTACTAGTTGAAGTATTTAATTCCCAAGGAAATAAAATACTTTCCAAAAAAGACTACACTAGTAGCAAAGAAATTCAACTGAGCCTTAATCGTACTGGACAAAATGAAGTTTATTTTGTAAAAGTAACTACTGATAAAGGAAGCAGTGTTCAAAAAGTGATTTCTTCTAGATAAACCTAAACCAATTTTAATGAAAGCATCCGCCACAAACGGATGCTTTTTTTTTGGAATTTGCAAAAAATACAGAAGCTATATAGGTTATTAAAATGGTATTTGAAGAATGCAGTTGTTTAAGTTCCATTACTCAAAAAAAACACTCTTTTTTTCGTTAAAAAAGTCTCATTATCTTAACGATAGATTAACATTTGTTATGTACGAATAGACCCCTAATTTAATGACATTTGTAATTCAAAAGAAAAACAATGATTTCAAAGAAAGTTATTTGCATACTTATACTATTACTCACTTCTTTACACACTTTTTCGCAAGATGCGAACGATAACGAATCAGCTAAACAGAGGTTCACTCTTAGTGGAACCATCTCAGATGACAATAGTAATGAAACATTAATTGGGGTTAACGTTTCAATACCTGAATTAAAAACAGGAGTTACTACGAATGAATACGGTTTTTATTCTATCACATTACCAAAAGGAAGTTATAAAATCCAAATCACCTCAATAGGGTTTCAGACAATTGAGGAAACGATCAATTTGGATAAAAACACCAAAAAGAATTTCAAATTAAAGGGTGACGAAAATGTTTTGAAAGAAGTTGTTATCAATAGCAATGATAGTCAAACGGAAAATCGAAAACCTGAAATGGGCGTAAACAAACTTTCGGTTGCAGCAATCAAAAAAATGCCGGTTGTGCTAGGTGAAGTAGATATTATCAAATCTATTTTATTACTTCCAGGTGTTACCAGTGCTGGAGAAGCGGCTTCCGGATTCAATGTTCGTGGAGGTGGTGCCGACCAGAATTTAATTTTGATGGACGAAGCCAGTATTTTTAATTCCTCGCACGTTTTTGGGTTCTTTTCTATTTTTAATCCAGACGCCATCAAGGATATCAAACTCTACAAAGGCGGAATTCCTGCCCGATATGGAGGAAGAGCATCTTCAGTTTTGGATATTTATCAAAAAGATGGAAACAGTAACGATTTCCACATGAATGGAGGAATTGGATTAATTAGTAGCCGTCTTTTGGCTGAAGGTCCAATAGTAAAAGACAAAGGCTCTTTCCTTATTGCTGGCCGAGCTTCTTATGCGCATTTATTTCTGAAACTATCCGAAGAGCAAAAAGACAACGCCGCCTATTTTTATGATTTGAACGCAAAATTAAGTTATAAATTAAACCCAAATAATAATTTATACATGTCGGGCTATTTTGGCCGAGATGTATTTGCATTGAATAAAAGTTTTACCAATATATACGGGAATACCACTTTTAACACCCGATGGAATCACTTATTTTCAGACAAATTATTTTCCAATCTATCCGCTATCTATAGTGACTATTACTACGGTTTAGATCTTGATTTTGTTGGTTTTGAATGGAGATCTGGCATTAGAAATTTTAATATCAAATACGATTTAAGAAGTTATATTTCAGATAAACTAAAATTGAATTACGGCGTAAATGCTATTTACTATGAATTCAATCCAGGAACTATCAAACCTTCAACTCCTGAATCAGGAATTAATCCTGACCAACTCGAAAAAAAGTATGCTTACGAACCCGCTATTTATATTAATGCTGAACAAAAAATAACTGACCGAATTGATATTAATTATGGATTGCGTTATAGTTTGTTTTACAATGTGGGAACTTATACTGAAAACTTGTATGAGAATGACAATCCCGTTTTGTTCAATTCGCAGTTTCAAATCTATGAAAAAGCGACTCCTATTGGTACAAAGGTTTACAACAAAAATGAAGTAATTAAAAGCTTTGACAATTTGGAACCGCGTTTAACTGTCAACTACCAGCTCAACGATAATCAGTCTTTTCAGGCGAGTTACAACAGAATGGTTCAGTATTTACAGTTGATTTCCAACACTTCTTCACCAACTCCATTGGATGTTTGGACTCCAAGTGGAACCTATATCAAACCTCAAATTGCCGATCAAGTAGCCTTAGGTTATTTTAGAAAATTCAAAGAAGGAGCCTATTCTGCAGAGGTTAGCAGTTTTTATAAAGAAGTGCAAAACAGATTGGATTATATTGATGGAGCCAACCTGATTGCCAATAAAGCAATAGAACAAGTTTTATTGAATGGCCAATTACGTTCTTACGGACTGGAATTGATGCTAAAAAAGAATGAAGGGAAATTAACTGGTTGGATATCCTACACCCTTTCCAAATCTGAACAACGAACCCCAGGGAGAACATCTGAAGAAACTGGAATAAACGGTGGTCAATGGTACAATACCGTTTACGATAAGGTCAATAATTTAGCTGTAACTGGTTCTTACTATCTAAATCCAAAATGGGCTTTTGGCGCCAACTTTATTTACCAAACTGGTCAGCCTACCACTTATCCAAACGGACAGTATGAATACCTGGGAATGAGCGTCCCAATTTACGGATTGCGTAATAAGGAACGATTGCCATCGTTTAATCATTTGGATCTTTCGGCCACATTAACTCCAAAACCAAATTACAATAAAAGTTGGAGAAGCGAATGGGTTTTTAGTATTTACAACGTTTATAATAGAAAAAATGCTGCCTCGGTTGGCTTTAGAGAAAATCTCGATACTGGTGCAAACGAAGCTGTTAAAACATCAATTTTTGGTATTGTTCCAGCAGTAAGTTATAATTTCAAATTTTAAAATCATTTTTGTTCAGGCAAGAAACAAAACATAGAACTTATGAAAAAAACAGTAGCAACCCTAATATTAATCTTCGCTTTTATATGTACAGGCTGTGAAGATGTTATTCAAGTAGATGTAGATACTGCAGCTCCAAGATTGGCTGTTGAAGCGGCAATCAACTGGCAAAAAGGAACAGATGGTAATATTCAATATATAAAATTAACCACCTCAACAGGTTATTTTGAAAATGTAATTCCAGTGGTTTCCGGAGCTGTTGTAACCGTGACTAATAGTTCCAACAAAATTTTTAATTTTATTGAAAACCCAAAAACTGGAGTATATGTTTGTTCTGATTTTGAACCTAAGCTGAATGAAACCTATACGCTAACCATTGTAACAAAAGGGGAAACATACACAGCCACCGAAAAAATGTATCCTGTTGCAGCCATTACGAGGTTTACACAAAAGAATGATGGAGGATTTTCTGGAAAAGACATTGAGATAAAAACGTATTATAATGACCCCGCCGACGAAGTCAATTTCTATTTATACCAATATAATTATAAAAATCAAAAAAAGTCAAATCTCTATACAGACGATGATACCTATTATAATGGAAATGAATATTTTAGTATGTCACAAAATGACTCATTAAAAGTAGGTGAAAAAGTTAACGTTACCCATATGGGCATTTCTAAAAGTTATTACAATTACATGAGTGTTATTGTTAGCATTGCTGGACAAAATGGGGGAGGTCCGTTTCAGTCGCCACCATCAAACGTTAGGGGGAACGTAGTCAATACTACCAATTCGAACAATTATCCGTTGGGTTATTTTTCGGTAAGTGAAAGCGATTCCAAAGAATACACTATTGAATAAAACAAGGAGCTATTCCTGCTTTCCACGACAAGTCCTCACTCTAAAAAACAATTTTTCTATACCCTAAAAGGAGCTTCCTTTGGTCGCTCTTTTAGGGCAAGAAAAAATAAGTTTTTAGAGTTCCGGGCTTTCTGTTTTAATCAGGGCTAATGACATCAGGTTTCAGATTCCAGATTTTAGAATGCAGATTTAAGCTTTTAGAATTTAGATTTTTTATACTTTTACAAAAAAACTGAAATTCTTTGTTCTAACTTCTATTTTCTAAAATCTAGAATCTGAGTTCTGCTTTCTAAATTCCAAAATCTGTACTCTAAAATCTAAAATATAAATGTCTTCACACCATATCGTTCGCGACGACCAAGAACCCGCTTTAATTATTGCCAACGGAGCTGCTTGTCATCCAGAGTTATTGGGGCAGTTACTGGAATGGTCGCCATTGGTAATTGTTTTGGACTCGGCCATGGAGCGTGTTATGGAACTAGACGTAAAAGTTGATGTGTTGTTGGGGGATTTTGACCGTGGTTTTGACCCCGAAAAATACCAAACCTCCCAATATCCAATTGAAATTATTCACACTCCAGACCAAAACAAAACCGATTTGGAGAAAGCGCTGGATTACTTAATCGATAGAAAAATTCCTGCGGTAAACATTGTTTGGGCCACAGGAAAAAGAGCCGACCATACTATTACTAATCTAACGAATATTGTTCGTTATCGAAATTTAATTAAAATCGTCATACTCGACGACCACTCTAAAATATTTTTGCTTCCCAATAAATTTGAAAAATGGTACACTGCAGGTACACCTATTTCATTAATTCCTATTGGTGTTGTAAGCGGAATTTATTCACAAAATTTAGTTTATCCTTTGGAAAATGATACCTTGACTATGGGTTACAGAACAGGAAGCAGCAATGCTGTTGCCAATGACGGAATTGTTACCATCAACCATAGTGATGGCGATTTATTATTAATGGAATGTATTGATTAGTTAAATTTGTTTAATTCTAAAAGAAAACATTAAGACTTTGGTCTTCAAAGTGCTAAAGCTAGATTGAATTTATACCTCTTTTAAAATTGTACTTTACTCAAAAAGTGCTTTTCAAGAAAAAAAAATATTATTTTTTCTTAATGCTAAAACGTGTAATTTACTAAATATCAAGTGCTTTGGTCTAATTATTGTGATATAAGCAAACTAATACAGTTGTGAATAGGCATTGTACCAATTACAAGAAAGGATTGACTATCTTTGCAACGAAATTTAGGAAATGAAATCAACAAAGAATACCGAAAAAACAACTTTACATCCGAGAAATCTACACCGATTTGGATATAACTTTGAACTATTGACACTAAATTATCCCGAATTGGGTGAATTTGTTTTTGTCAACGAACACGACATTGAAACAATTGATTTTAGCAATCCAACTGCGGTAAAAGCGCTTAATAATGCTTTGTTAATCACCAATTATGATATTCAAAATTGGGATATTCCTGCTGATTTCCTCTGTCCTCCAATTCCCGGTAGAGCAGACTATATTCATTATCTAGCCGATTTATTGGCAACTACAAACAATGGCGTAATTCCGCAAGGAGAAACCGTAATGGGACTTGATATCGGTATAGGTGCCAATTGTATTTATCCGATTCTTGGAAATTCAATTTACGGTTGGTCATTCGTAGGTACAGATATTGATGAAAATGCGATTCAGAATTGCAAAAAAATCTTAAGCCATAATCCAAAACTAACTGAAGCAATCAGTTTGCAATTACAGGTTAACTCCCGTTTTATTTTCAAAAACATTATAGCTCCAGAGGATCGGTTCACCTTTACCATTTGTAACCCTCCTTTCCATTCTTCCTCCGAAGAAGCAACAAAAAGTAGTCTTCGAAAAGTAAATAATTTGGTTCCAAATACTTCTAAAATAATAAAACCAGTACTTAATTTTGGTGGTCATAATGCTGAATTATGGTGTGAAGGCGGTGAATTAGGTTTTATCAAACAAATGATTTTTGAAAGTGCCAAGTATCCTATGCAATGTCTTTGGTTTACTACATTAGTGTCCAAACAATCCAATTTGAATACAATTTACAAAACCTTGAATAATGTGGCTGCTATTCATAAAACTATAGAAATGGCACAAGGCCAAAAAATAAGCCGAATAGTTGCCTGGACTTTTATGAGTGAAGCACAGCAAAAAGCTTGGAAGTTTTAATATTTGTAAAAACTGATTTTCGATTTTAAGTATGAATCACTTTTTAAAGCAGTAAGAAAAGCTAAAAAACCATTTGCTTTCACTACTTTTAAAGAAATTCAACTTAATCGCTATGTATAAATTAGTATCTAAAATCATTGTATTTGTTCTACTTATAAGCTGTAGCGTATCCAAAGAGAAGAAAATTGACGAATACGTTTTTAAAAGAAAAAAAGAAAAAACACAATACATTAACTCTTACAATAAATCATTACAACTTTGGAAAGTTCCCTATAAAGAAGAATACGTAGCAACCAGTTTTGGCAAAGCTCATATCGTTATTAGTGGCCCAAAAGATTCCAAACCATTGCTTTTACTTCATGGTATGGATGCTAGTTCTACTATGTGGTTTCCTAACAGCGCAGCATTATCAAAAAATCATCGAGTGTATGCCATTGATTTCTTGATGGAAGCTGGAAAGTCGGAATTCAAAGGAAATTCACTTACATCTGATGAAATCGTAAATTGGTACACTCAAATTTTCAACTATTATAAATTCAAAAATTTTGATATAATAGGAGCCTCACGAGGCGGATGGATTGCTACACTATTGACAATCCAAAAAAATAGCAAAATTGACAAACTTGTATTACTAAGTCCTGCACAAACTTTTGATGGTGTGGATCAAAAAGGAAAAGCATCGTCAGCTTTGTTTTTAAAATTCTTTCTAAACAAGAATAAATTCAAAAAAACACTCGCCGCTTTTTCCTATTATCCAGATAAAATTAATTCTGATTATAAAAAACAATTTTATTTGGCAAATAAATATTCCAAATCAAATGCTAGTTTTTTACAAATGCAACCTTTCTCAGATGATGAATTAAAAATGATAACGATACCCGTTTTGGTACTTATTGGTGATCACGATGTCATCAATTCAGAGAAAAGTCTGTTGCGTGCCAATGAATTTTTAAGTAATGACAAAACAGAAACTATTAAAAATGCAGGTCATTTTTTGAGTATGGATCAATCCAAAGAAGTGAATGAAATTATTGTTGATTTTTTAAAGTAAATTATATAACCAAACTAAAAACTTTACTTACCAAACTTCTTTTTTTGTCCATTTTAATTTAATTGAACGCATTCGACAGAATTATAATCTTTGAATTTTACTTTGTAACTTTACAAAACAAATTCAATTCCAAATTAAATAAATGAATTTCCAAGTCATATCCGAATACCAACCCAAAGGGGATCAACCGCAAGCCATTGAGAAATTAACTCAGGGCGTGCTGGATGGTGAACAATTTCAAACTTTACTTGGGGTTACCGGTTCCGGAAAAACATTTACGGTGGCCAATGTTATACAGGAAATACAACGTCCTACCCTTATTTTGGCACACAACAAAACCTTAGCGGCACAATTATATTCGGAGTTCAAACAGTTTTTCCCCAATAATGCCGTGGAATATTTCGTATCCTATTACGATTATTATCAACCCGAAGCTTTTATGCCAGTCACCGGCGTTTTCATCGAGAAGGATTTGTCCATCAATGAAGAACTGGAAAAAATGCGATTAAGCACCACCTCTTCTCTTCTTTCTGGTCGAAGAGACATAATAGTGGTAGCCTCTGTTTCCTGTATTTATGGTATTGGAAATCCAGTGGAATTCCAAAAGAACGTCATTGCAGTCGAAAAAAACCAAATGATTTCCCGTACCAAATTATTGAAAAGTTTGGTTCAAAGTCTGTATTCCAGAACCGAAGCCGATTTTACGCCTGGAAATTTTCGCATAAAAGGAGATACCGTTGAAGTCTATCCAAGTTATGCCGATGATGCTTTTAGGATTCATTTTTTTGGAGACGAAATAGAAGAAATAGAAAGCTTTGATGTAAAGACATCCAAAGTAATTGAACGATACGAAAAACTTACTATATACCCAGCTAACATGTTTGTGACCTCTCCTGATGTGCTGCAAAATGCAATTTGGGAAATTCAACAGGATTTGGTCAAACAAGTCGATTATTTCAAAGAAATAGGCAAACATCTTGAAGCCAAAAGACTCGAAGAACGTACCAATTTTGATTTGGAGATGATTCGGGAATTGGGTTATTGTTCCGGAATCGAAAACTATTCACGCTATCTGGACGGAAGAGAAGCTGGTTCGAGACCTTTCTGTTTATTGGACTATTTCCCAAAAGATTTTTTGATGGTCGTTGACGAAAGCCACGTAACCATATCACAAGTACAAGCGATGTATGGCGGAGACAGAAGCCGTAAAGAGAATTTAGTGGAATATGGTTTCCGCCTGCCTGCAGCAATGGATAACAGACCTTTGAAATTTGACGAATTTGAGGCGATGCAAAACCAGGTTATCTATGTTTCTGCAACTCCAGCCGACTATGAATTACAAAAATGCGATGGTGTATATGTTGAACAAGTGATACGCCCAACAGGTTTATTGGATCCTATAATTGAAATTCGCCCAAGCCTAAACCAAATCGATGATTTGATTGAGGAAATTCAGCAGCGTTGTGAATTGGACGAAAGAGTTTTGGTGACAACTTTAACCAAAAGGATGGCCGAAGAACTAGCTAAATACCTGACCAAAGTATCTATTCGTTGTCGTTATATCCATTCTGATGTTGACACACTTGAACGCATCGAAATAATGCAGGATTTACGAAAAGGATTATTTGATGTTTTGATTGGGGTCAATTTATTACGTGAAGGACTGGATTTACCTGAGGTTTCACTAGTTGCAATACTCGATGCTGATAAAGAAGGATTCTTAAGAAGTCATCGTTCACTAACCCAAACCATAGGTCGTGCCGCAAGAAACTTAAACGGGAAAGCCATAATGTATGCTGATAAAATCACCAATAGTATGCAAAAAACTATTGATGAAACCAATTACAGAAGAACAAAGCAAATTAATTTCAACTTAGAGAATAATGTAGTTCCACAGGCTTTAAACAAAAAAATAGAAAGTGCCTTTACCAACAACAAATTGGTCGAGTACGAATTGGGACACATTATGAATATAGCAGCCGAACCGGAAACAGCCTATATGTCCAAACCCGATTTGGAAAAGCTCATTCGCGAAAAACGAAAAGCAATGGAAAAATCTGCAAAAGATTTGGACTTTATGCAAGCTGCAAAACTGCGTGATGAGATTAAAGCTTTACAAGCAAAAACACATTAATTATTTTGTTCCTGAAAATGATCCAATAGTACTTCTGGGGAAATCATAACATTCGGAGATGCTTTCATTAGCTTAAGAATACGATTCGTTGCACTTGGATTCAATCCCATGTTGATGGCAATTTGTCGAATGGCCTCTTCTTCCTTTTGATGTAAAACATTATCGACATGCATCAATAATGCCAAACGATAAAATTGCTGAATCCTTTCAAATTCAGATTTAATAATTCCAGTAGGCAATTCTTGATGAAATAAATCCTTGAACTCTTTTTTACTGATTCCTAATTCTTGGGCAACAATCCAAACAAATTGATATTCGCGCTCATGCAAACGGCCATCAACAACTGAAAATGCAATCATTTCAGACAACAAATTGATTTTTTCTACGTGTGTGTTCATCTAATTATTTATTTTAGCTAAAATATTCTTTTTTTCTAAATCTAAAAATTAAATCATCTTGAAGTTAATTTTTCTAATCCCGCTATTTCTGTTTCTTAGTAAAACAAATGCTCAAGAGAGTACAGCTTCCAAACAAGTTTCTACTTTTACCATTGAAGCTCCTCAGCTAAAAACAAACAGAAAAATTTGGATGTACCTACCCAAAAATTACGAAGCATCAACAAAAAAGTATCCAGTTATTTACATGCATGATGCCCAAAATTTATTTGATGCCAAGACTTCCTTTGCTGGAGAATGGAATGTGGACGAAAAACTGGACAGCTTGAGTGCGCAGGTAATTGTGGTGGGAATTGAAAACGGCGGTGAAAAACGTCTGGACGAATTGACTCCCTATAAAAATGAAAAGTATGGTGGTGGAAATGCTGATAAATATCTAGAATTTATCGTTAACACACTAAAGCCTGAAATAGACAAAAAATACAGAACAAAACCCAATGCCAAAAACACCACAATTATGGGAAGTTCATTGGGAGGTTTGGTTTCCTTTTATGCCGTTATAAAATATCCAGAAGTCTTTGGAAAAGGGGGTGTGTTTTCTCCAGCTTTTTGGATTAATCGAAAAGACATAAATGATTATATGACTAACAGTAAAAAACTTAAGGCCAAAATGTATTTTCTTTGTGGAGATTCAGAAGGGGATGATGACAGTATGGTAACCGATCTCAATCACATGGAACTTCTACTGAACACAAACAGGTGTTATTGTCTTCATTTAAACAAAAAAGTAATTGTAAAAGGTGGCCATCACAACGAGAAGTTGTGGAGAGATGGTTTTACAGATGCTTTTCTCTGGTTGGGATATAAGTAATTTTGATTTTTTTTCCAAAGACCTTGATAAGAAGCGTGAGCGATAAAAGCTAGCTACCGGAGTAGCGCGGATAGCACAACAGCATAAAGAAAATGGGCCGAATCACCGCTGTAGTGAGTTGGCCCATTTTCTTTATGGTAGCACGCCCAAATAAATTTTATTTCTTTGAATACTCTTTTTCCATTTGGGTGACGATGCTTTTTATGGCTTCGGAACCTATTCCTTTGGCCTTGATGACTTTATTTTTATCCAAAATATAGATCACAGGTGTTGTCACAACATCGTATTTGTCCTTTAGATTGTTAATATGTACTCCGTCATAGACATTAATCCAATCGATTTTATTGTCAATGATGTACTTCTTGTATTTATCAAATTCATTTTGTGTATAAACCCCGAAAATTTTCACATCTTTCTTTTCTTTCAATAATTCGTGGTACAGGTCCAGGATTTTAGGAACTTCTTTTTGGCAATGGCCACAATCCACATCCCAAAAAAGAAGAACTAAATAATCGGCTTTTATGCTCGATAAAGTCACATAGGATTGTTCAATTTCGGGCTTATTATCATAATAGATTTTGGTGATTTCTTCGCTCGTTTTGGCGGTGTCAAAACCCATTTTTGAAATCTTGTCATGACCCGGAATATCTATCATATAGAGTTCTGGAGCTGTTTTTCCAAGTTGCAGTGGAGCTAAAACATTCCCTCTGCTTATGATAAGTTTGATTACACTATCATCATAAACGCCTTTGGCTTTGCCAGTTTTAAAATAATTATCAACCATATAGACAAATACTTTGTCCATACCCATAATTTTTGGTATTTCATATGTTGATGTAAAATAAGCCAATAAAAGCATGTTCATTTTTGTTCCTTGCTTTGTTTTTAGCATCATACGATCAATCTCAACACAAACCGAATCGGGATGTTGCACTACAACAGAATTAAAATATTGTTTTATTTTATTGGCAAAAAATGGATTGTATAGCATGGCATCATCCTGAAAATTTACGCCATCCCAAAAATGATTTTTGTAATAATGATATGAAAAAATGCTGTCTGGTCTTCCGTTAGTAGCTTTGGGAATGTCCTTGGCAACCTTTTCGGTTTTTAAATTGATTATTTCAGAGAGATAATTTCCTTTATTTTGGGTAATAGTATTCAAATCATTTTCCATAATAGACTCATTCAAAACTTTGAATTCTTTGGTTAAAAGTGCTGTAGAATCTGATTTTTTTTGTTCTTTTATTGACTTTTTAAAAGTATCGAACTCTTTGTTTTTGGCTGAGACAAAACGAATGTAGTTGAAGAAATTTTCATTTTGCTTGGAATTAACTGCTTTTAAATTCTCGAGTAAATTGGATTTGTCCGAAGTGATTTGTTGCTTTTGAGTCTGTTCGTCTATGATGAAATCAAAATAATTTCCTTTTTCCTGACTTAATAAAAAGTAAACCCCTTTGTCTAAATTTTTCTTTCCTTTGAAAACAATATTTCCATTCACTACTTTTTTGCAGGTATCAGAAATATACAGCTTGTCAAATTGGTAAAAGGCTAGATAAGCGACGGTATCTTTGCAATTCTTTAAATTAATCTTGATTTCATGGCCTGACTGAGCTTGAGCGGATATTAAACCAAAAAAGAGAGCGAAACTTATTAAAATTTTCTTCATAATTCACAATAATCTTTGATATACTTTATATATAGTAGTTAAACAATTTTAAGAAAAAATTTATAATTATTATCATCCAAAAATAATTGAATTTAAATCTAATTTCAAATTATTCATAAAGTGTTTTTACTGCCAAGAAAACAATAACAACAAATTCATTTTGTAAATGCTTATCTTTGCCCTTTAAATACTTAAAAATGACAAATAACGATATATTCAAAAAACTTCGAGTAGCATTGATGTTACGCGATGATCAAATAGTGGAAATTTTAGAATTGGTAGATTTTAGAATTACAAAATCAGAATTGGGAGCTTTTTTTCGTGATGAAAAGCACGAAAATTACATGGAATGCGGGGATCAGGTATTGCGTAATTTCCTAAACGGATTAGTGATTCACTTGAGAGGAACCAAAGAAAATCCTAAAAATCCTAATGAGGTTATTGCCAAACACAAATCTCAAATTCCAGTAAAAGAAGGAGATTCTAAAAGACCTGAATTCAAACCAAAAGCCAAAGATTTAGAAAAAGCTAGAGGTGACCAAGCACCAGGAAAGTCAAGTTCGACTGCTAAAAAACCAGCCAAAAAACAATTCCCAAAAGGGAATGGAAAAACACCTGTTGTCGAAAAAGTAAAATTCAATTTTGGAAAAAACAAAAAATCGTAAGCTTTTCTGTTTATTGAATTCGATTGAACAAAAAAATTGACATAAAAAAACCTGAATGGAGTTCAGGTTTTTTTATGGTTAATAACCACCATAAATAACAAAGGAAACCCTTTTGGCTTCCTTTGATTGATATCCGATAAATATCAAATACATTCTTAATCGTTAAATGTACATTTTTAACAAAACTATTTCTTTATTGCAATATGTTAGTTTTTGAATCTTACTTCAAAAACATAATCTTTTCCAATAATTAATTCATTAGATGATAGTTTTTTGTAATTAAGCGCTTCCTTAACATGAGATTGAATCTCTGAATTA
>NZ_DASTTN010000034.1:0-6009 GCF_035760125.1 Flavobacterium sp. | reverse complement strand
AAATTCGCATTGTTCTATATCCCGCAACTGAATAATCAATCGTTGCTGTTCCGGCAATTGGTCAATAATTTTTTCAACCCAATTTAAGCTATCATTATCTTCTACTTTTTTATCTAAACTTGGCTCCCTATCTGTATAATTACTGTGAACAATTTTAAGATTGCCAGATCTTTTTGATTTTAACTGATCCAAACAATAATTTTTAGTCATGGTCATCGCCATTGCCTCTACACTATTATACGAATCTAAATCTCCGTTTTTACTCCATAATTTTACCAAAATTTCTTGTGTAGCATCTTCTGCTTCCTCTGTGCTTACGAGTAATCGCTTGGCCAATCGAAAGAGTTTATCTTTGAATGGATTGATTAAAAGCACAAATTCATTTTGGTTCATAAAATGGCTATATTAATTCGGTTATATAATCAAGACGATTCACAATTATATTTGTTACAAAAAAAAAATTAAATTAAACTAAAGTTAGTATTTTTGCGTTCTATACCTACAAATAAATTCTTAACATGAAGGCATCTTTCAAAATTACACTTTTATTATTCATAGCCCTCTTTACTTTTCAGAGTTGCGAAGACGTGGACGATGTTGCAGCTCCAGAGTACTTGGAGGTAAATGATTTTATATGGAAAGGCCTCAATTTATATTATTTATGGCAAGCCGATGTTCCTAATCTTGCCGACGATCGATTTGCCAATCAAGCCGATTTAAATACATTCTTAAAAGGATATCCAGAACCTGAAACTTTATTTGATGCACTAAGAGTTGATAAATCTATCGATAGATTCAGTTGGATTGTAAGCGATTATAGAGAATTGGAAGGAATGCTTCAAGGAACTACAAAAAATGACGGTGTGGATTTTGGTCTTTACCGTAAAGCTTCAGATTCTGATGATATATTTGGATGGGTACGTTATATCATACCCAATTCTGATGCTTCAACTAAAGATATAAAACGTGGCGATATTTTTTATGGTGTAAATGGAGTTCAGCTTACAGTAAGTAATTACCAAACCTTATTATTAAATTCAGAAAACTATACACTAAATTTAGCCGATTATAATAATGGCCAGATTACACCTAACGGGAAATCAGTAACATTGACAAAAACAGAGCTTTCCGAAAATCCAATTTTAATAAATAAGGTAATTGAAACCGGAGGTCATAAAATAGGATATCTTATGTATAATGGTTTTTATCCAAACTATGACTCGCAATTGAATGACGCTTTTGGTTCATTAAAATCACAAGGCATCACTGATTTAGTTCTTGACTTAAGATACAACGGTGGTGGTTCAGTGCAAACAGCAACCCGTTTGGCCAGTATGATAACTGGGCAATTTACCGATAAAGTATTTTCTAAACAAAGATGGAATGACAAAATCAATGCTTATTTCGAATCTGAAGACCCAGATGCATTGAAAAATTTATTTACAAACACAATTGAAGGTACACCTATAAACAGTTTAAGCCTTACCAAGATTTATATTTTGACGACAAAAAGTACTGCTTCTGCAAGCGAATTGGTTATCAACGGATTGAAACCCTATATTGATGTGGTTCAAATAGGGGACATAACTACAGGGAAAAATGTAGGATCCATTACCATTTATGACTCGCCTACTTTTGGAAAAGAAAACAGAAATCCAAATCACCGTTATGCTATGCAGCCAATTGTCCTAAAAATTGTAAATGCAAATGATTCAGGTGATTACTTTAATGGTTTAACCCCAACGTATTCCTTAAAAGAAAACATAACCAATTTGGACGTACTGGGTAATTCTTCAGAACCTTTGCTGAGTACTGCAATTGGAAAAATTACTGGAACTGCCAAAATGGTTAAAAAGACAACAGGAAAAGAATTTCCATATTTTGAAGATGCAAAATCAATCAGTGGTCAAAATCAAATGTATGTTGACAAAGTACCAGCTGGACTGTTAAGATCTTTGGAGTAGATTAAAACATATTAGGAAAGATAAATTCATTATCGTTTCTAGCCAAATTAAAACAAACGACTAAATCAAAAAAGGCTTTCATCACTGAAAGCCTTTTTTTTCCAAAAAAATTACAATAATACAGCTAATAAGTTTTAATAGAATACCACAACTATTAAAGCCACAGCCATATTATACTTAAAAACATTAGCCCAAATAATGGTCTCCATGTTTGAATTAATCATTAAAATAAAATCCGTTTGGTCCCACACCAACTGTGAATTCTTTTTGCAAAGTTCCTGTTAAATTATAAATATAAGCTTTACTGTCAGCCTTATAATCGCCACTATCAGCTAAGTAAATGCGATCATTATTAACCGCAAATCCATATAAATTAGCAACTGAAGAAGCTGTTACAATCGGTGTAGTTGAAACAGTTGTCGCAGTAGTGCTTATTCCATAAACTGAATTATATACTGTATAATAAATTTTATCATTATAAATATCCAAATATCCCGCCCCATCTAAAGCTTCAGGAAATGTAATTTTTGAAGTTGTTTTATCTGATAATTTTACTTTCACTATTTCGCTTCTGCTTCCATAAGGACCTCTCAAAACATATAGAATCCCATCTTTTTCCTCCATTGTATCAGCACTTGAGCCAATTGTTATTGGCGTTTCAACCGCCTTTGTGGCAATATTTACAACCGATAATTTTTCACTGTTATAAGGCTCTGTAATATATAATTTACCGTTCTTTTCTATAATTCTGTTAGCCGTTGCGTTTACATTAATTTTAGATTCATATTTATTTGTTGCTAAATCAATAACCGCAACATAATCATCAGTGTTCCCTACAGCATCTGCTGCTGCTCCCCAATCAGCATAAGTATTGGCATTCGTCACATATGCTTTGCCGTCTTTTACAACGCCGTATCTTGGATTCATAAGTCCAGTGTCAATTTTTGCTATTAATTTAAATGTATATCTATTAACAACATTAATAACATTTGAACCGCCGGCAATGATATAAGCGTTGTCACCATTAAAAAATATGTTTTGAGCAAATTTTCCAAGCAAGTCACTTCCATTTGCTGCAGTGTATGCATCTTTTACAAAAACATTCAAATCATCACTAGCAAATGATACTGTTCCTTGCCCTGCGCTTCCTTCATTTAGAATAAAAAAACCATTGTCATAATCTCCTTTTGGAGTGTTGTCGTTGTTATCATCATCATTTGAACAAGAAACAAATAACGAAATACCAAACGCTATTAAAAGTAATTTACTGATTTTCATAATATTAAAATTTTAAAGTTAAATACATATTGAAATTTCGACCCGGCATAGGTCTGCTTTCCAGACTTTCATAATTTTCATTGAAAACATTTAAAACCTGAAAGCCCAGTTTAAAAGAATCTAAGAATTTAAAATCATAGTCGATTCCTAAATTTGAAACTGTATAGTCGTTTATGATTTCATTCGGATCATTATCCGCTCTGGTATAAACAAAACCATTATATAAAAATTGATAATAAGCACTAATTCTTTTTCGTGAATAAGAAACCGAAGCGGTTACTTTATCATAAGGAACAAAGAAAAGCTGGTTTCCGGTTGCTGCATCTTCAGACACCGTGTGGGCATAGGAAGCATTGGCACTAAAATTATTTTTGCCATACTGCTTTTTCCAACCCAATAATGTTTCAGAACCATAACTGTTTACATTGTCTTTATTTTGGGGAGTCCAAATGCCATTCTTAGCAGGAACCCATTGCAGTAAATCTCTAATTTTTATATAATAGAAAGTCTGCGTAAGCGAAATATTTTTGAAAGTAAATACATTCCCAATCTCCGCCTGATAGGAATTCTCCGGTTTTAAATCAGGATTTCCTCCCGGCTCCCAATACAAATCATTGAACGTTGGTATCCTGAAATTTCTCGACAAATTCAATTTCAAATTGTACAATCTGCTAAACTGATAGGAGGATCCTAAAGAGAATAAAACGGGCGATTTGTAGTTGTTTGTAAATTCTTTGCGAATGCCAAACTCATTTTTCCAGTTAGTCGAAAAGTCTTGCTTTAGCAGCAAAGAGGCAGAACTAATTTCGCGGATATGATTACCAAAACCAGTTCCGTAACCATTTGTTCTATTGTAATCTAAAATTCCGTTTACTTGGGTCGATTTAAATAATGTGTATCCAAAATCAGCTTTAGCTATCAGACTTTCCGTTTTTCCGTATGTGTATTGATTTGTTGAATTGTCAGCAAAATATTGGTAATTTTCAAAAATATAGGCTGTTTTTAAATTCGTGGTGAACCTTGCAAAATTACCGTCATATTCCAACAAATTACGGTTAAAACCATTAACATATTTACTTTTCATTTCAGATTCCGTAACCAAAGAAGTATTTCTGTCGGTGTTTGATGTTTGGCTGTATAGTTTAAGAATATTTTGGGCATTAAACTTATAACCCAAATTAGCGCTCACGGTAATTACATCGTATTGACCATTTTGATTCCAGCGCTGTTCGCCTTTCCAAGTATATTTGTTTAGGTATTTGTAATCATTAGTGGAACTGTTTTTCGAAAAACCAATTTGAGCACTCCATTTTTCGGTAGCAATATTGGTTTTATAATTAATTCCGATTGTATTAAAACTGCCGTAATCCAGTTTCAAATTAGTGTCAAACCGATTATAAAAACCCAAGTCGTTGTTCAAATGGACTGTTCCGCCTATTGCTCCACTACCGTAAAGTATGCTCCCGCCACCAGCTTTTACACTAATCGAATTATAATCAGAACCTGAAATGGTGTTAAAATCAGTACTTCCATTCATTTGCGAATTAATATTGATTCCGTTCCAAATTACAGCAGTTTGAGAAGAAGTCGTCCCTCTAAAGGAAACTGTGGAAAGCATTCCACGTCCGTATTCTTTAAAATAAAGTGTAGAATTAAAGTTTAATAAATCAGTCAGTAAAGCTTCATTTTTATTGATAATGGAATCATTAAGTTTTAAAACCGACTGTGAATTGGAATATTTTTTGAGATTTGTATCAGAAACTATAACCTCCTTTAACTTGTTTATAGAGTCATTTTGCGCCGAAATCAATTGGCACATTAAAACAAAAAAGGATACTATTAGTTTTCTTAAAGTCATAATTTCTGAACCTTTTTTCCCGAAAGTTCGATATTTGTTAAGAAAAAAGGCAGGTCTCCTGGCTTGCGTCTTGTTGTTCACCTTCCCATCTCGTTTTTAGAACGAAACAGTGGTTTGTAGATAACAACAAGCTTGATAGCTTACAGTTGCGGGAACAGCTTAGGTTTTTAACCTAATTCCCTTTTAATGTGTTTTCGTAAAAAGTAAAACACAACCTTAATTCGGGTGCAAATATAAAGTTAAAAATATGGAAAACTAAAATTAATGAACCATTTTAATTTCAACACAAATATAACAAATTGTTTATCAGTAATTTAAAATCAAAACAAATCAATTCTACATTTCTACTTTAATCACAACCCCATAGTCCAATTGCGTTTTAAAAGCTTCCTGGAGGGGAAGATTATTTATTTTGCACAAAATACTTCGGATAACTCCAGAATGCGCCACAATGATAATTGGCTTAGTATTTCCTTTCGAAATATCATTATCCAAAAATTCTCGGACTCTATTATCCAAATCCACAAACGATTCCCCATTAGGCACATTTACGGTAACAAAATCTTCCATCCAAGGGTCTAAAACTTCACGAGGAATGGCATCCCAGCTCATTAATTCCCAATCCCCAAAATCCATTTCCATCAATCTTGAATCTTCAATAATGGAAGTGATTTGGGTATTTTTCTGAATATGTTTAGCCAAAATAGAGCATCGTTGCAATGGGCTGGAATACAAAATTGCGTCTTGTGGCAATTGGTCCAAAATCGATTCAAAAACGACTTCATAAGGCTCGCGAATTCCAACATCACTCTGACCGTAGCAAATTCCCTTTTCACAAACTGTTTCAGTATGACGGACTAAATAAACTTCCATATTCCAATAATTGATAGATAAAAAACCACTTCACAT
>NZ_DASTTN010000033.1:0-17092 GCF_035760125.1 Flavobacterium sp. | reverse complement strand
GCTTGCTAAATCTAGAGTTACAACACGTTTGTTGAATAATATACGGGAAACTTTCTTTTGAATTATTCTTAAAGCAAGACCTTCAGCAATAGCCGATTTACCAACACCTGGTTCACCTATTAATAAAGGATTATTCTTTTTACGACGACTCAAAATTTGTGAAACACGTTCTATTTCTTTTTCACGTCCTACCACAGGATCTAATTTGCCCTCTTCCGCCATTTCTGTTAAATCTCTCCCAAAATTGTCAAGGACAGGGGTTTTAGATTTTTTATTTGACTTGTTGGCGGGATTATTGAAATTACCTTCCTTGAGGCTGTCATCTTGTCCTGAATCGTCATTGTAAGATTCGTTTTTTGGCAAGTTTTCTAAAAAATCGTCTTCGTTTGGAGTCATATTTATGTATTGTTCTTTAGCTACGTCATAATCGATTTTAAGTTTATTCAATAGCTTGGTTGTAGGATCATTTTCGTTTCTCAAGATACACAACAGTAAGTGTGCAGTGCTGATTGATGAGCTTTGGAAAACTTTTGCTTCTAAAAAAGTAGTCTTCAAAGCACGTTCTGCTTGACGTGTCAGATGTAAATTTTTCTTTTCTACACTTACATCAATGCTAGGGTTGGCGGGGCTTAGTATTTCAACCTTTCTTCTTAGATGATCAAGATCTACAGACAGGTTGTTAAGGATGTGAATTGCTTTACCATTTCCATCTCTCAGAATGCCAAGCATCAAATGTTCAGTACCTATAAAGTCATGTCCAAGACGCAGTGCCTCTTCTTTGCTATAAGTAATAACGTCTTTTACTCTAGGTGAAAAATTATCATCCATGATTGTTAGGTATTGTTATTGTAAATTTAGTAAATAAGATAGTTAAAAGCAAAAATCATACCTTATAAAAACTCTTACCGCTAATTGACAAAAAAAATGACGAACATATAGTTAAAGACGGTTTAATTTATTAACCAAATAGGAATAAAAATTTGTTAATAAATCGAATAAATTTCTGCCTATTTATACATGAAAACATATTCAGAAAGGTTATATTAGCGGGATTTTTTAAAACAAAATAATTTTAATTTAAGAATATATTATGTCTGAAGGAGAAAAGTTAATTCCTATTAACATTGAGGATGAAATGAAAACTGCCTATATTGATTATTCGATGTCGGTAATTGTATCAAGAGCACTTCCAGATGTTAGAGATGGCTTGAAACCAGTACATCGAAGAGTATTATTTGGTATGCATGATTTAGGGGTAAATTCTAGATCTGCCCATAAAAAGTCTGCAAGAATTGTCGGGGAAGTTCTTGGAAAATATCACCCTCATGGTGATACTTCAGTTTATGATGCTATGGTTCGTATGGCGCAAGAATGGAGTATGCGTTATTTGTTGATAGATGGTCAGGGTAACTTTGGATCTGTGGATGGAGATAGTCCTGCAGCGATGCGTTATACAGAGGCTAGAATGCGTAAGATTTCAGAAGAAATTCTTGCAGATATAGATAAAGAAACAGTTGATTTTAAACTAAATTTTGATGATACATTAGAAGAACCAACAGTTATGCCGACTAGAGTTCCTACACTATTGGTAAATGGTGCAACAGGAATTGCAGTAGGTATGGCAACAAATATGCCTCCTCACAATTTAACAGAAGTTATCAATGGTACGTTAGCTTATATTGATAATAATGATATAGAAGTTGACGAATTGATGACTCATATTAAAGCTCCTGATTTTCCAACTGGAGGTATAATATATGGTTATGAAGGGGTTCGTGAAGCTTTTAAGACTGGTAGAGGTAGGGTAGTGATGCGTGCCAAAGTAGGTTTCGAAGAAGTGGATGGACGTGAGTCTATTATTGTCACCGAAATTCCATACCAAGTTAATAAAGCGGACATGATCAAACGTACTGCTGACTTAGTAAACGAAAAGAAAATTGATGGTATTGCCAATATTCGTGATGAATCGGATAGAAATGGTATGCGTATCGTTTATATATTGAAACGTGATGCCACGCCAAATGTGGTTTTGAATACACTTTATAAGTTTACACAATTGCAGTCTTCTTTCAGTGTAAATAATATTGCAATTGTAAAAGGTCGCCCGCAAATGTTGAATCTAAAAGATCTGATTCATTATTTTGTTGAGCATCGTCATGATGTTGTGACACGTAGAACACAATTCGAATTAAAGAAAGCTGAAGCAAGAGCACATATTTTAGAAGGATTGATTATCGCTTCTGATAATATTGATGAAGTTATTGCGTTAATTAAAGCATCAAAGAACACAGAAGAGGCAAGAGATAAATTAATCGAAAGATTTAAATTGTCAGATATTCAATCTCGTGCGATTGTTGAAATGCGTTTACGTCAATTAACAGGTCTTGAACAAGACAAGTTGAGAGCGGAGTATGATGAAATCATGAAATTGATTGAGTATTTGAAATCCTTATTAGCTGATGTTAATTTAAGAACTGCATTGATAAAAGAAGAACTAACGGAAATTCGTGACAAATATGGGGATGAGCGTCGTTCGCAAATTGAATATTCTGGAGGTGATGTTAGTATAGAAGATTTGATTGCAGATGAGAATGTGGTTATTACGATATCTCATGCTGGTTACATCAAACGTACAAACTTATCTGAATATAAAACACAAAATAGAGGAGGAGTTGGGCAAAAAAGTGCTGGTACAAGAGATCAGGATTTCTTAGAGCATATGTTTGTTGCGACGAATCATCAATATATGATGTTTTTTACTCAAAAAGGAAAATGTTTCTGGATGAGGGTTTATGAAATTCCAGAAGGAAGTAAAACAGCGAAAGGTAGAGCTATTCAGAATTTAGTGAATATTGAGAGTGATGATAAAGTCAAAGCTTTTATATGTACTCAGGATTTAAAAGATAAAGAGTATATCAATAGTCATAATCTTGTAATGGTGACTAAACAAGGTCAGGTTAAGAAAACTTCATTGGAGAAATATTCTAAACCAAGAGTTAATGGTGTTGCTGCAATTACAATTAAAGAAGGTGATGAATTATTGGAAGCTAAGTTGACTAATGGTGAAAGCCAAATCATTTTAGCAGTTAAATCAGGTAAATTGGTTCGTTTTGAAGAAACCAAAACACGTCCAATGGGAAGAACTGCTTCTGGAGTTCGTGGTATTACTTTAAAAGATGAGACTGACGAAGTGATTGGAATGGTAACTGTAAATGATATGAACAGTGAAATTCTAGTAGTTGCTGAAAATGGCTATGGAAAACGTTCTAGTCTAGATGAATATAGAATTACAAACCGTGGAGGTAAAGGAGTTAAAACTCTTAATATTACTGAAAAAACGGGTAAATTAATTTCTATAAATGCTGTAACAGATGCAGATGATTTAATGATTATCAATAAATCTGGCTTAACTATACGAATGGCTGTAGAAGATCTAAGAGTAATGGGAAGAGCTACGCAAGGTGTTAAATTGATTAATATTAAAGGTAATGATTCAATAGCAGCTGTTACTAAAGTAATGAAAGATGATGCAGAAGAAGTAGTAGTTGATGAAGATGGAAATGTTATTGAAGATGCTGTAATCGAAAGAGTGAAGCCTGTTTTGGAAGTGCTTGAAGATGATGGGGCAACTGAAGAGGATGAGGATGAGGGTGACGATGAAGTAGAAGAAGATGACTCTGAGGAAGAGGATGCTGATGATGAGGCATAATTAAACAGTAAAAGAATAAATAAATATAAAATAGATTAATATGAAAAGTAGATATGTAATAATAGCGTCAGCATTATTTTTATCAGTAGCAAGTATTGCTCAAAAAAATGAAATTAAAGCTGCTGAAAAGGCATTAAAAGCTGGTAAGTCTGATGAGGCTATTACAATTTTAACTGGAGCGGAGTCTTTGACTCTAAATGCCCCTGATGCTGAAAAAGCTCAATTTTTATTTGTAAAAGGAAATGCATATTTGGATTTGGCTAATAAAAATATTGAGGCTGATAAGAATTTAAGTCTAGCAGCAAAAGCATATCAAGAATTATTAGAGGCTGAAAAAGCTTCTGGAAAGGTAAAATATTCTACACAAGCTGCGACATCAATAGCTGAAATTAAAGGAAAACTAATTAATTCGGCTATTGAAGATACAAAAGCTAATAAGGATGCAGAGGGAGCTAAAAAGTTATATGAAGCTTATTTATTAGAGAAAAAAGATACTATTAATCTTTATTATGCTGCGTCAACTTATGTAAATGCAAAGGATTATGATACTGCTCTTAAGCTTTATGAAGAGTTGAAAGTTTTGAATTATTCTGGAAAAGGAACGTATTATTATGCGGTTAATAAAGTAAATGGTCAAGAAGATTTTTTCAATACTGCCGCTGACAGGGATCGCATGGTTAAAATGGGAACGCATGAAAAACCAAGAACGGAAAACGTACCTTCTAAAAGAGGAGAAATCTATAAAAACGTAGCTTTAATTTATGTTCAGCAAGGGAAAATGGATTTAGCGAAAAAAGCAGTTTCTGATGCTAGAAAAGCAAATCCAGAAGATACTTCTTTAATATTGACTGAAGCTAATTTGTATCTTGAATCAAAAGATATGGATACTTACAAAAAGTTGATTTCTGAAGCATTGGAAAAAAATCCAAATGATGTGGATTTGATTTTTAATTTAGGTGTCGTTAGTGCTGGAGCTAAAAACTATACTGAAGCGGAGAAATTCTATACTAAAGTTATGGAATTAGATCCGAAATATATCAATGCTTATATCAATATGGCTGCAATGAAGTTGGATAATGAAAAAGCTATCATTGATGAAATGAATAAGCTTGGTAATTCTGCTGATGATATGAAGCGTTATAATGTTTTGAAGAAAAAGCGTGAAGATTTGTTTAGAAGTACAATTCCATATCTAGAGAAAGCGGTAGCATTAGATCCTAAAAATGTTGATGTTGCAAAAACATTATTGAATGTTTACAGCGCATTAGAAATGACTACAGAGTATAAAGCTTTAAAGACGAAAATGTAGTTTTTACTAATTAGTGAAATAAAATCCTGCTCGAATATAACATTCGATGCAGGATTTTTTATTTTATGGTATTATGTTTAAAAAAAAACAGCTAGTTATTTATTTTAAGGTTATTAATAGTGATATAGGTTGATGTTTAATAAGGTTTTTTTGTTGATTGGTATTGTAAAAATAGGTATAAAGTAAATCGGATATTTTGTATTATAGCGAATAAAGTAGCTATAAGGTGGTAATGTTTTGATATTTCACGGTTTACTTTTGAAATAAATTAAAAAGACAATAGTGATTGCCTTATTTTACGAAATCGTTATTTTTATGTTAAGATTTATTAATATTTTATTTGTATAATCAAAAAATAATTTTATTTTAGAGCAAAATTATGAGTTAAGAAAACGATGTAGTTGATGAAAAAGATATGTAAACTAAGTATTGTTAATTATATGTAATTTAAATAGAATGAATTATTCCAAATTGTTTAACCTAAAAAATAAATATGAAAAAAAAACTACTTTCTTTTAAAATGTTTTGAAAAATCGTTTTCTAGAGTAGAAAATCTATTTTGAAATTCTAGCCAATAAATTTTAAACATTACATTTTTACCCTTTAATATTTTATTTCTTTCTTTTTAGTTTATTAAGTAGTATAGTTATTAATAAATTATAGAAGGAGTAAAAAAAAGTTTTTGCATTATTTTTTTGCAAAATTATCAACCCCTAATACTAACAACTAAACTTAACCTAATGAAAAGAAAATTTGTAATGCTATCAATAGTGTTATTGATAAATGCTGGTGTGTACGCACAAAAGGACCAAATAAAAGCTGCTCAGTCAGTTTTTGAAAGTGGAAAATCTCAAGATGCATTGGGTATTTTGAAAAAGACGGAATATTTGATTTTTAATTCTACTGATGAAGAGAAGTCAGACTTCTATTTTTTGAAAGGTAATGTTTTGAAAGATATAGCTTTGAAAAATATTGATATGGCCAATAATCTTTCTTTAGCAGCTGAGGCTTATCAAGAATTGATTAAAGCTGAAAATGAAGCGGGTAAATATAAATATTCATTACAAGCAAATGCTGCTTTGAGAGAGATGAAATCTAAACTTGTCAATGGTGCAGTGGATGATTATAAAGCTGGAAAATTTGCAGAGAGTGCTGAAAAAAGTTATAAGGTCTACTTATTTGATAAAAAAGACACTTTGAATTTATTTAATGCAGCTTCTTCTTCGATGACGGCAAAAGATTATGATTCAGCTATTAAATATTATGAAGAATTAAAAAAAGTTAATTATTCTGGAAAAGGAGTAATTTACTTTGCTGTAAATAAAAAAACAAAAGGTGAGGAAAGTTTTGCTTCTGCAGCGGTTAGGACAGCAAGTATAACTGCGGGATTTCACGAAAAACCGAGAGACGAGTTTTCGCCTTCTAAAAAGTTAGAAATTAATAAAAATTTGGCTTATATCTATCTTGAAAAAAATGATGCTGTTAAAGCGGAAATTTGCTATAATAAAGTTTTAGAACTAGATCCAAATTATATTGATGCTTATATTAATTTAGCTTATGTTAAATTGGAATCTAAAAAGGCTTTAATAGATCAGATGGCGGCATTGGGGAATACTCCAAAAGAAATGGAACTTTATGACCAGTTAAAAAACAAAAAAGACGATTTGGTAAGAAGTGCAATTCCTTATCTTAAAAAAGCATTGACTATTGAGCCTAAAAATCAAGATGTTATGAAGTCTCTATTGGGGGTTTATAGATCTTTGGATATGACTAATGAATACAATTCATTAAAAGCAAGTATGTAGCTTTAAATCATATAAATAAAAAATGCCAGAAAATATTTCTGGCATTTTTTATTTATATGATTTTTTTAATTACTCTTAGTTTGTGAGTATGTTTGTTGGTTTCTGCATTGTAGATTCCTAAATGATCTAATCTGTCAATTCTTACTTTTCCGCTGGCATGAATAATATAATTGTTTTCCATTATTATTCCCACATGTATTATGTTTCCTTCGTCATTGTCAAAAAAAGCTAAATCACCAGGTTCGCTTTCTTCAATAAAACTTAATGCCTCTCCTTGTGTTGCTTGTTGCGATGCATCTCGTAATAATTTATAACCATTTAATTTGTATACCATTTGTGTAAAGCCAGAGCAATCTATTCCAAAAGGTGTTTTTCCGCCCCATAAATAAGGTGCATTCAAATACATAAAAGAAGAGTTTATAATTTTGTTTTTTGGTTTTACGCCACTTATTTTTTCTCCTTCGAAATTAAAATTACTTGAATTAATTTCTGGATAATTTAAAAAGGACAAGGAGGCCCCAAGTGGAATCGGAATCAATATATTTGATGGGGCTACAATATATTCTATCAAATCTGCATTAAGGATGATTGTGTCTGATGAGAGTTGGTTGTAACTGGACTCTGTAATAGGTTGAAATTGTTTAGTATCTACCCAGCCTTGATATTGGTCATATTGCATTTTTATATGAGACCACTGTTTATATTGTTCCAAAACTTCAAAATGTTCTCCAAATAAAACTTGAGAAACAATTTCACTTTTATCACTAGTTTCGGCACGAAGTGGAATAATGGCTAAATTACAAATCCCAAACATTTATATAAATTAGAAATTAAAATAATACGAATCAAAAATATTTGTAAAAATAGTAATTTTCAATTCGTATTATTTAATATTTGTATTTTTATTTAAAGTGATATTTATGAAATATTTCTTTCTATAACAAAGGCTGAAGCACCACCACCACCATTACAGATTGCGGCAGCTCCATATCTAGCATTGTTTTGTTCCAAAACATTTATTAATGTAACAATTATTCTAACGCCTGAACAACCAAGTGGATGTCCTAATGATACTGCTCCGCCATTAATATTTACTTTTTGATTATCTAGTCCAAGTATTTTAGAATTGGCTAATCCAACTACTGAAAAAGCTTCATTGAATTCAAAATAATCAATTTCATCTAGAGCTAGGTTTGCTTTCGCTAATGCTTTTGGTAATGCTTTTGCAGGACTCGTTGTAAACCATTTTGGTTCTTGGGCGGCATCGGCATATCCTTTTATATATGCTAATGGTTTTAAACCTAAAGAAATTGCTTTTTCTTCACTCATTAAAATAACTGCCGCCGCACCATCATTAATGGTTGATGCATTTGCTGCGGTAACTGTTCCGTCTTTTGTAAATACTGCGTTTAGTGTAGGTATTTTTTCTAGCGAAACATTTGTAAATTCTTCGTCTTTTGAAATAATAATTGGATCGCCTTTTCTTTGAGGAACGGCAACAGGAACTATTTCGTTGTTGAATTTCCCTTCACTCCAAGCTTTAGCTGAACGCTCGTAAGATTGGATTGCAAAATTATCTTGTTCTTCTCTTGATATTTTATATTCAGTAGCACATAGATCAGCAGAAACACCCATGGCATTGTTATCATAAGCATCTGTTAATCCATCTTTTTGCATTCCGTCTACCATTGTACTAGGTCCGAATTTAGTTCCGTTTCTTAAATTCATATAATGCGGAATCAAACTCATGTTTTCCATTCCTCCGGCAACAACAATTTCAGCATCTCCACATTGGATGGCTTGTGATCCTAACATTAGAGCTTTCATTCCAGAAGCACATACTTTATTGACAGTAGTACAGGCAACATTATTGGAGAGACCTGCATAAATTGCAGCTTGACGTGCTGGAGCTTGACCTACGCCAGCCTGCACGACATTTCCCATAAAAACTTCGTCAACTAAATTTGGATCTAATTGTATTTTTTCTAATGCACCTTTAATGGCTATTGCGCCTAATTTTGGTGCGGTAATTGTAGATAATCCTCCCATAAAACTGCCGATTGGTGTTCTAACGGCAGAAACGATAACAACTCTTTTGCTCATGTTTATTATATGTTGATTTATTATAGCAAATTTAAACTTATTTTATAAAATTCAAATTTTTAATGGATTTAAATTGGGATATATTTAACGGATCTCTGTTTTTTTGTTTATTTCTGCTTAATTTACTAATAATTTAAATTTGCTAATTTCGAGATAAGATGAATCTTTCATTGGAAAATATTGCGTTACTATGTTTTGTATTTCGTTTCATATTTTATGAAACATAATAGTTTCTTTAGTTGTAATTCAATATATAGTAAAAAATTTAAAATTATAAGAATTAGGAATGAGGGGGGAAATTAATATTTTTTAAAAAAAAAAGTTTTTCATAATTAGTGATAATAGCCTCTTTCAAGTTTTTTATTTAAAAAAATGATTTTTTGAACGATACTTATATCTTTGATAGTGAAGTGATTTGAATAAATAGTGGAAAAATGTGAAAAAAAAGTTCTAAAATAGTTGTGAGAAACGTAAACATGTCTTAAGTTTGCAACCGCAAAACAGGACACGTTTCCTAAGGTTTTGGAGAGGTGCCAGAGCGGTAATGGAGCAGATTGCTAATCTGTCGACGAGTAATCGTCGCCAGGGTTCGAGTCCCTGTCTCTCCGCAATTTATTTATGATTAAGAATTTTAGCAAGATTCAAATATTTTAGTATATTTTCATAAATAAATTTTAGAATGTTTTCGGGGTGTAGCGTAGCTCGGTTATCGCGCCTGCTTTGGGAGCAGGAGGCCGCAGGTTCGAATCCTGCCACCCCGACTAATAAAAATAATGGACGCATAGCTCAGCTGGATAGAGCACCTGCCTTCTAAGCAGGCGGTCGAAGGTTCGAATCCTTCTGCGTTCACCGGGAAACCCACTGATTTCAGTGGGTTTTTTGTTTTTACTACTTTTTTATTTCTATATTTACAGCAACAAAACACTACTTTTTGCGACTTTTTTGCATATTTTTTGCATATGAAAATAGTGGATAGAAATTAAAACTGTCCTACTTGGGATAATATTCAATCTAAATTAATTGGTGTTTTGAACCTTTTCAGTTATTTTTTGTTCCCTTTTTTCAACAAAAATTCTTCGCTGTAAATCGTCAGCAAAAAGTGGACTGATTTAGACAAAATAACATGAAACAATTACAAACAAACTTTTATCAATTTTCAATTCAATGACTGTATTTGATCAATTTGTAGAATTATATTTTTAAGTACACAATAGCCCAGTGGTTGATGTTAAGTTATAAAATTCATGAATCCATTATTGAAATTTTTTAAAACAGCTCTTGTTATTCTCCAATTTTATAAGATTTAGGATTCGAAGTGTTCATCATCTGCATCTTTTTAAACGGTTTCCATCCATAGTGCAGGTATGAGTAATATTTGTATAAAAAAACCACCAGCTTTCACTGATGGTTTTGTGTATGAAAAAATTATAAATTTTACAACTCATCTTCTAGGAATCCCGTTCTTTTATGTCCGGCAAATTTGTAAATAATGCCTGGTTCAGAAGGAAATTCAGCTTCAAAGTAAATACTGTCGACAACATGTCCTGCAAAGGAATGAGCAGCATTTTTTAAGATTTTCCCATTAGTTATAGTGACAGTTGGATCGCGTAGAAAGACAGTTCGGGTTGGGTAAATTTGTTCTGAATTAGGTTTCCCCGAAAATGTTAACGTATTAAAGTCTTTTGCTTGGACTTTAGTTTTAAGTCCAAATCCTGCATTTGGATCATGGTCGTCAATCCAAAAGTTTTCATCGTTAGAAGAGGCATTATATGTTGTGTATAAAAGATAGTTTGTAACTGGTGTTACTCCGTCTGATTCAAGAGCAATAATATGCCAATCGCCTGCAAAATTTTGGGTCGTTGTACCGCCTCCTTCGGGGTTGCCACCTTCATCACATGAAATAATAAGTGTTAATAAAAATATTGTTAAGAATACTTTTGTGACTTTTTCTTTTAGTATGTTCATTTTTATTGATTTTTAGGGTTGAACTTGTTCTAAAGTAGATATAAATGAGTAAGTTGAAGGAGGGTCATCCTCGGTTATCCAAGTACAATTTAGAGTAATCACTTTTGTCGTAGGGTTTACATTTAAAGCTGTTATGTTTGCGGTTCCTCCAAAATTAGAATTTGCTAGGGGATTCCCTGGGAAGGTGAAGTTATTAGAAGGGATGTCTCCGGAAATTGTTCCGCCTGGAGTAGCGCCAACGGCACCAAAATCCCTTCCTATATCATACCAGCCTCCAAAGGCATCGGATACTTCATATGTGTTGTCTGTATTCTTCCATATATAAACATATTCCATGTCTTCTGAAGAGCCCTGTGCAGGATTTAATAAGCTTCCATTTCTTGTTACAGTAGAAATGTATACTCCCTCAATACTGTTTACTAAATCCCCTGTTTTGTATACTATTACTTTTCGAGTGATACTACCAGAGAAATCATCTTTGTTTTTCGCAGAATATGTAATGGAATATTCGTCAACTACATCAGTGTTTATATTTTTTTCGCCTTTATATTTTCCAGCGCCGACAACAGTTGTATATGGAATTGTGTTTCCACCTTCGGTTGCAATTATACCTGGGTCCGTAAAGTCACTTCCGAGTGGGACGAACATAGTTTCGTCTCCATTAAATGTTAACAAAGGGTAATTTGTAACCTTTGATACATTATCAGTAGATGTTTCGGAACACGATACAGCTATTATTGCTAATAAAAAATAAAATATTTTTTTCATCTTGTATATTTTTAGATTATTTAGCCCACCATACTGGTGTTGTTATCTTTTCAAGATCTGGTGCAAATCGGTTTCTTGTTTGTACCGTGTTTGGATAAACAAATCTTCTAGGAAAAACTCCTCCTGTAAGCCCTTCTATGGAGTAGGCCAATTCTCCAGGTATATATCCAGCATTTGATTGTTCAACAGCTGATATTTTTGGGTAACCAGTTCTGTTTTGGTCAAAGAAGGCTTCAAATCCATTTGCAGGAAATCCTGATATCCATTTTTGTGTCATGATAGCTTTTAAATTGGCATCAAGAGTTCCGTCAGGATATTTATAGACACCTGTTGCAGTTATGAACGGAGCTCCGTCCTTAGAATATCTTTTGAATGCTTCTAATACTCCAGCATCATATTTTTCCTTTGCTCCAGCTCCGCCAAAATAACGCGCCAAAGCCTCTGCTTGTAGGAACAAACTCTCGGTTCTGCTCATGAAATAGAGTGGGTCTATAGCGGTTATGATTAATACGGCTACTGCACTTGAACCAAGCGCAGTATTGTTAAAATCACCTTGGTTTAGAGCGACTCCAGCAGTATAAAAATTGTCCCTCCTCGGGTCATTATTGTCGAGTAAAAAAGAATTCATCGTTGTACTCGCTCGAATATTCGTGCCAACGTTTAATTGTCTTCTGTCAGTTTCATAAAAAGGATTACTTCTGTTTGGTGCATCCTCAAATTGAGTTATGGCAGCATCCGTATCCAAGAAAGCAACTCCAGAATTAATTAAATTTGTGATTTCGGTCTGAGCTAAACTAGGATTTACTTTAGTTTGTCTCATATATATCTTTAATAAAAGTGTATTGGCATAGGCTTTCCAATTTTCCATATTCCCACCAAAAACAAAATCATCAGCACCTGGTGTTTCTCCAATTGATGTAGTCAAATCCTTTGCAAGAGCAGTTTTTAAATCATTAATCATTAGATCATAAACTTCTGGACCAGTATTGAATTTTGGCTCTAAGATATCTTGTTGATTTGCCTCTGTATAGGGTATGTCACCATAAAAATCGGTCATTAATTGGGAAGCATGTACTTCCAAGGTCGTTGCGATCAAATAATATTTCCAATTTCCTTGTTCGAACGCTTTTCTTTTAACACTTCTGAGATCACCCAAACCATCGTACATAGCAGACCAGGCTCTGTTATAGTCGTTTGTCCCTGCGGTATATGCATCAAGGTTTCTATATTGGGATGCAGTGTTGCTTTGTGTATAGTATTGTGCCCAAAATCCTCCGAATATTGTATAGTATGCGCCCTGAGCACCTGCAATCCCTGCCATACCAGCGGGTAGTTGTAATGCTAAAGTTGTGGCCTGCGGACTCAAATTGTCCGGATCGTAATTTATATCAAAATCTTTTTCAGAACATGCTGAAAATACTGATAAAGCTGAAATTAATAGTAATGTCTTTTTCATTTTGTCTGTTTTAGAATGATACTTTAAGTACACAGCCATAGGCACGTTGCGATGGATTTGCAGCAAACTCACCATATTCACTTAACAAGTCGTTACCAAAAGAAGTTACCTCAGGATCAACATATGGATTTTTGTCAGGAGTCCACATGAATAAGTTTCTGCCATATATACCTATTGTAAATTTTGTTAAACCTATCTTTTCAACAATTTTTTTGTCTAAATTGTAGTACAGGCTTATGTCTCTCATGCGAACATAAGTTTTGTCAATTAAAAAAGCACCTTGAGTGGCTGGGTTTTGGTTGTCATTAAAATAAGAATAAAAATCTTCTAAAGCGATTGGAGTTGTGTTTTCAGAATAAGTTCCGTCTCCGTTGTCATTTACTGAGTTAGGAATAATAAATGTATTTCTGTCATTGTAAGTTGTTTCTATACCATTA
This sequence comes from Flavobacterium sp., assembly GCF_035760125.1. Classification (GTDB taxonomy): domain Bacteria; phylum Bacteroidota; class Bacteroidia; order Flavobacteriales; family Flavobacteriaceae; genus Flavobacterium. Next base: position 3,540 of record NZ_DASTTN010000033.1, on the reverse strand, counting down.
CCTACAAAATAAGATAAATTTTTTGTTTGAGAGTACATTTTACCACCTTCTTTCCAATCAAAAGAAAAAGACAGACTTAGGTTTTTATATTTGAATGTGTTTTGTAGCCCCATAATAAATTTTCGTTGTCCGTTTCCTAATAACTCTACATCATCGGATTGAATGTATAAACCTGTATTAGGGTCCACAATAAACTGACCAGCATCATTTTTTTTAGGTACTAATCCATAAAAAGATCCGATCGGTTCACCTTCTTTAGCCGAAAAGGTTATACCGCCTGAAGTGGGGCCAAAATCAATTCTGCGATCATCAAGTACTTTGGTAACCTCGTTTAGATTTTTTGTAAAAGTGTAATTGATTTCCCAAGAAAAACTTTCTCCTTTAATTGGTTTTAATCCTAGCGCTATTTCTATACCTCTGTTTTCTACATCCCCAATATTTAAAGCTTTCGTTGTAAAACCTGTTGATGGATCCAAAGGAACCGAAACAATTAGGTCTTTTGTTTTTCTATTGTAAATGGCTGCGTCTAAAGAGATGCGTTTTTTAAGAAAATTAGCTTCAGTACCAATTTCAAATTCGCTGGTTCGCTCTGGTTTTAAATCAGGATTACCTAAAATTCCAGACGCTTCAAAGAAACCAACCCCTCCTAATGGAGATATTATGTCTCCAAAACCTGCATCTGCACTACCATTAATAAATGAATTCGCAGTTTGGTATGGGTTTGTATCGTTTGCAACCTGTGACCATGAACCCCTCAGTTTTAAGAAGGTTTGCTCATTGTCGATTACTATTCCGCTTAAGGAAACAGAAGGGTAGAAATAAGTATTATTGTCTGGCGGCAAAGTAGATGATTTGTCTTGTCGTCCGGTAAGAGTAAGGAAGTATTTATTGCTATATGAGAGTTCTGCTTGAGCATAAATTCCAAAGTTTTTCCTTAATGTATTGTTTTGTGATATTTCAGGTCTTGTTGCGGTGTTAGTTAATTCATAAAAATTAGAAATGATGAGATTGGTTATCGAAGCTGTTAAAAAGTCGGTCTCTCTTTTGTTGTAGTTTACACCTGCCAATAAGTTTATCTTGAAATTATCATTTATATCTTTAATATAATTTAAATTAAAATATGTGTCAAATTCGCTCCTTTCAAGTCTGCTTTCAGTTACACCACCCACAGTTTCTTGAGTACCGGCCAAATTTTGTGCAGATCCAGGGTCGAAATTAACAATTGCACCATGACTTTTAATGTTTTCTAATTTATAATTTCCTCCTACTTGCCATGTTGCGGTAAGGTTTTCAGTTATATTATAGTTAAAACTAGTGTTCCCAAAAAAACTTTGTCCTAGAATTTTTGTTCTATTTTCATTCAATGCCCAATAAGGGTTTGCGGCATAAGGAGTAAAATAATAACTGGGGGAATTAAAAGGATTATTTTTGTAATCTTTTAAGTCGACAACACTTATATCTCTCGGTATTTGTAATAATTCAGGGATGAAGGTGTCACCTTCTCCAGCATTGTCATTTTGTCCTGTGTTAACTGCACTTTGATCTTTATTGGTGTAATTAAAACTTATACGAATGGATCCTTTTTCGTTTTTTACACCACCATTGAAGCTTAAAGCATTTTTTAAATATTTGTCTGCATTCGTTGGAATTACTCCATCACTATTGAGTTTAGTAAAACCAAGTGAAAAATCGGAAAAATTATTTCCTGCACTTAGATTTATATTGGTTGACGTTAGTAAGCCAACATCATAAAAATCTTTTACGTTATCTTCTAATGCAACATATGGTTTGATTTGTTGTGAATTATTGTACACTGTTCCCCAAGGTCTGATTTCCCCATTAAAAGCTGGTCCCCATGATCCATTTTCATTACTTGGGCCAGGACCAGTTGAAAGTTGGGAATAGCCTAAACCATTCCATCCTTGTCCATAAGAGTTTTGTAAATGTGGAACACGTGCTACTTCACTCATCTCAACAGTTGATACGAAGTCAATGTTTATTTTTGATTGGTTTTTCCCTTTTTTTGTAGTTATAATGATAGCACCTCGCCCAGCTCTTGATCCATATAAGGCGGTTGCGGCAGCTCCTTTCAGGAAGGTTATTGTTTCAATACTATTGGGATCAATATCGTTAATACCCGTTCCCGCATCGTATGATCTATCTATTGATGATCCGTCTTGTCTTGTTTGGCTCGCACTACCATCATTATTAATAGGTGTTCCATCTACTACATATAATGGCTGGTTTGTCCCAGATATAGAACCAATACCTCTAACTATTACTTTTGTAGAGGAACCCGGCTGTGTAGGGGCGCTAATGTCGACACCAGCAATTTTTCCAGATAAACTTTCAATTGGATTATTAGTGGTTACATTGGTAATTTGCTCTTTGTTTAATGTAGTTGAAGCATACCCAAGAGTTTTTTTCTCTCTTTTAATACCTAAGGCTGTAACAACAACACTTTCTAATTGCGTTGCATCGCTGATCATTTTTACGTTAATCGTCGTTGAGCTTGCAATTTTCTCTGTCGTTTTTGTTCCAAGATAGCTGAATATCAGTACATCGCTTGGTTTTGCTTTGATAGAGAATTTCCCGTCAAAATCTGATTGTATTCCAGTTTTTGTTCCTTTTATTAATATACTCACACCTGGTAAGGGTATGCCTACATCGTCGGAAACAATTCCAGAAACAGATCTTTCTTGCGCAAAGTTTAATTGCGCCATTAGCACTACTAAAAGCACTAAGAATCCATTGAACTTTAGTTTCATCTTTTAAACGTTTTTGAATTGGTACTTTACAAATCACAATAATTTGTTAAAGATACTGATAAATAGGTAGTTATGTATTTTTTAACTTAAAATTTAACATTATAGCGATTACTAATTTATGTTATAAAAAAAAAAATATATGAAAAAATTGGACTCTGTCACATCTAAAACTAAGTTTTATCTTTCCCTTTTTAAACTCTTAAACTCATGAATGCAAAAGGTCATTGTTATCCAAAGTCTATTATTCTGCAGGCTGTATATTTTAAGCTTAGGTTTACATTAAGTTATCGGGATGTTGAAGAGATCATGAAAATGTGTGGAGTTGATGTTGACCATGCTACAATTCAACGGTGGGTATATAAGTTTGCACTATTAATGGAGATGCAAATGAAGAAACGAAAAATACAAGTTGGAGGTAGTTGGAGAATGGGCGAGACTTATATTAATAAAGGGCAATAGTGTTATTTGTATAGGGCAGTTGATAAGTCTGGCAATACGGTTGATTTCTTATTGACTAAGAGAAGGCAGAGGATGGGCGCCCAGTCATTTCTAATCAAGGCGATCCATATAATTACAAACCCCGATTAATAAATATTGACAAGAGTGGCTCAAATAGTAGTGCGATTAAATTTTATAACAAATGTTCATTTTCTAAAATAGAGGTTCGACAATGTAAATACCTTGACAATGTAAATACCTTAATAACATAGTAGAACAGGATCATCGTTTTATAAAGTGGGGGATTTTAAATGGTTTAGGTTTAAAAAAAAAA
>NZ_DASTTN010000032.1:0-2194 GCF_035760125.1 Flavobacterium sp. | reverse complement strand
AAGCCTTAATTACGGGAATGGCCAAGGCTCCTAATCCCACGAAACCTAATCCTCTTAAAAAATCTTTTCTTTCCATACTAGATATAATTTTTGGGTTACAATTGTAAAAGTATTTAAACTCATAAATGGATTAAAATTTATGAGGTAATGCAAAGATTTTAAGAGGTAAATAGGTTAAAAATGTCCTTTTTTAACAAAATGAGATGTGTTATTGTTTGTTAAGCAAAGCAAAAAAGGTGGTTTCATAACTCGCGCTTACTGGAATTTCCTCGTTGTTTATGTAGATTATTTTATTTCTGACTTTTTCTATTTTGGATATAGAAACAATAAACGAACGATGTACCCTAATGAATTCGGTCTCCGGAAGCTTTTGCAATAAAGCTTTCATGGTCATTCTTGCGACAATTGTTTTCTGGTTCAGGATATGAATTTTAAGGTAATCATCAAGTCCTTCGATGAATAGAATATCAGAGAGAAGAATTTTATTCAAACTATAATCGGCTCGAACAAAAAGGTATTGCTGTTCAGGATTTTGGTTTTGTAGTTTCCATTGTGAGTATGCTTTTTCCACTGCTTGTTCAAAACGAAGAAAAGAAAATGGTTTCAAAAGATAATCAGTTGCACTCAATGTAAATCCTTCAACAGCATATTCAGAATAGGCAGTTGTGAATATCACCATGGTTTTGTGTGGCAATTTTTTGTAGAAATCAATGCCAGAAATAGCGGGCATATTGATATCCAAAAACAGCAAATCAACAGGATATTTTTTCAAATATTTGAGAGCATCCTCGGATTTGGTAAATGTTTTTTGCAAATCAATTGTGTCTATTTTATCACAAAAATTTAGTAAAACATCCAGTGCAGGTGGTTCATCATCCAGTGCAATTGCTTTTATCATCCCACTTTTAGAGTTAAGGTTATCAGATATGTTTTTGGATTATCATCAATAGACAAAACATGATTGTTTGGATACAAAAGCGTGAGTCTTTCTATGGTGTTTTGTAAACCAATGCCACTGTCAGATTGAACGGATTGCACTTTATTGTTGGATACAAATAAAGTTAAATAATCTCCAACAATGGTAATTCGAATACAAATCTCGGAATTCTCATTTGGATTAACACCGTGTTTAAAGGCATTTTCTATAAACGATATTAAAATAAGTGGTGTAATGGCTTTCCCAAATGAACTGCCTTCCATTGTATAATCAACCGTTACGGTGTTTCCCAAACGAGTTTTTTGTAGTTGTATGTAATTGTTGATGTAATTGATTTCTTTGTCTAAAGCAATGACATCGTCGTTGGCATTTGTCATGATATACCGCATTAATTCAGATAATTGTATCACTGCATCGGCGGTTTTGTCGTCTTTTTTTATGGCCAATGAATAAATGCTGTTTAGGGTATTAAACAAAAAATGCGGATTGATTTGTGCTTTCAAAAAAGACAATTCTGATTTCATTTTATCTTCTTCCACTTTCTGAAGCCGAATTTTTATGGCAATGAATAAACTTGAAATAACACCAATCAGATAAACCAGAATAGTATGGTTGTATTGAGTGGGAGGCCCGCCAAAATGGGTCAGTCTATTAAACCCCTGTTGTGGTATTTTATGGGGAATGGGACCGATTGGATGTTTAAAATTTTCCGGTTTTGGCGGGTGCATTTCTCCCACAGGAAATGGTTTTGACGATCTGAAATCGAGAAAATTTCGATCTGGAGTATCAAAAACGGTTGAAATCCAAAGAAAAAAAAGTAGAAACAACGTTAGAGTTATAACATAGCGAATCTGTTTTTCTTTGAAATAAATTTTCGGAATTAAAATGTAATAATTGAAATAGAAGAATAACAGCAGCAAAAAATAAATGAAAAAGTATATCCTATCATGAGGATTACTAGCTAAATTAGGTAAACTAAAAATACTGCCAGTAGAAGAAAACGCATACGGTAAAAACAGAAATATAAAACACAAGCAGATGTGCATTACATAAAAAGAAATATTTTTTTTCATAATCTGATCAATTCCTCAAAAGTATGATTCTTAAGGCTTCCAATCAAATTATTGCGGTGAAAATGATGATTATTGAGGTAGTTTTAGAATTTATAATATCTTTATAGTGTTGTGTCATTTTGTTCCAATATACCATTGAATCCTAAATTTTAGAAATAAAAAAAGCAACTCAATTGAGAGTTGC
>NZ_DASTTN010000031.1:0-7275 GCF_035760125.1 Flavobacterium sp. | reverse complement strand
GACCAACAGTGCCACTGTAACGGGAACTACCCCAACGAATGGAACGGTGAGCGATACATCGGGTACGACGATTACCAACGACACCCCGACGGTAACCACACTGACTCCAAGTCCAGGCATAGCCGTGGTGAAAACCGGAGCGGTTGGTGGAACCGGCACGGTAGGAGATATTGTTACCTACACTTTCACTGTGACCAACACTGGAAATACAACCTTGAACAATATCGTTATCAACGATTTATTGACGGGTAGTGTGAATCTGGCGGTAAACCCAAGCACCTTGGCACCAAACGGAATCGGTACGGCGACCGCAACTTATACGATCCAGCAATCGGATGTTAATGCCGGTCAAGTAACCAACAGTGCCACTGTGACGGGAACCATTCCAGCGGGGGGAACGGTAAGAGATACATCAGGAACCACGATTACTAACGATACCCCCACAGTGACTGTATTGAATCCTCTTTTTAACATTAAAATTATGAAAGAGGGGGTTTATGAAGACAAGAATAAGGATGGTATAGCCAATTTAGGAGATGTTATAAACTATACGTTTACGATAACTAACACCGGTAATACTGTTTTAAAAAATATTACTATAAGGGATGAAAATGTACCTACTGTAAGAGGAACCTTGAATAGTTTGGATGTAGGCGCCTCAGATGGCATCACTTTCACGGCGGTGTATCCTATTACCGATGAAGATATAGCATTAGGATATGTTTATAACTCAGCTATAGCATCAGCAATTTCTTCTGTAAAATCTACAATTACAGCTGTCTCTGCAGATCCTACTCCATGTATCACTTGCCCTGCTGACCCTAATTGTTTGACTTGTACAATAACAGCCATCCCTCAGGCACCCTCAATTGCAATTGTGAAAAAAGCTGTCTTTGATGATAATAATGGAGATGGATATGCAGAAATTGGTGAAACAATAAGTTATGCTTTTACGGTTATGAATACTGGAAATTTGGCTCTTACAAAAGTTGTGATTACTGATGCATTACCTGGAATTTCGATTATTGGTGGGTCAATAAACTTAGCAGTAGGAGCAACTGATGGTACATCATTTCATGGGCTTTACCATTTAACTCAGCAAGATATTATTAAAGGATTTGTAAGTAACCAAGCTATCGTGAAAGGAACTACTCCATCTGGTGCAGAAGTTGTTGATTTGTCAGATGACGATAGTCCTTTACAGGATGAACCTACAGTTTTGGGCATAGACGGTTGTAGTCTGGAAGCATTTAATGCGGTATCTCCTGATGGTGATGGTTTAAATGATTTCTTCCGTATTCGAGGAATTGAATGTTATCCTAAAAATACAGTTGAAGTCTATAATCGTTGGGGAGTTAAGGTGTATGATGCAGAAGGGTATAATAACGATACTGTAATTTTTAGTGGTGTTTCTGAAGGAAGGGCGACAGTTAATAAATCAGAAGGATTACCAAGCGGGACCTATTTTTATATAATTAAGTACGAAGATTTTAGCGGTAAGGGAATTGATAAATCGGGATATTTGAATATAAGTAGAGAATAATTTGAAAATTTTCGAGTCATCATTGTTATTTCTTCAGGATAAAAAAAAATAAAGTATATGAAAAACCTACTAATTATTTTATTGTTAGTGAATGTATCAACATATGCACAACAAGACGACCAATATACAAATTACATGTATAATACCATCAACATCAATCCTGCATACGCAGGCAGTCGTGGGGTTCTGAGTATTTTTGGCTTACATAGGACCCAATGGGTAGGGCTTGATGGAGCCCCAGTAACCAATACGCTCTCTGTAAATTCCCCAATGGAAAATTCAAATTTAGGGATTGGTTTGTCTTTTGTAAATGACAGAATTGGGGCATCAGATGAATCTGCAATTTCTGCAGACATATCGTATACAATTCGAACCTCCAGTACTTATAAATTATCATTTGGTGTAAAAGGAACAGCCCATTTATTGAGTGTAGATTATACAAAACTTAATAGATATAATTTGAATGATCCGAAATTTCAAAATAATATTGACAATGAATTTTCACCCAATATTGGTGCCGGAGCTTATTTTTACTCAGACAAACTTTATTTGGGATTATCGGTTCCTAATTTTTTAGAAACGGATCTTTATAATGACAATGCTTCGGCGACCTCCTTAGAGCGTATGCATTATTATTTGATAGGAGGTTATGTTTTTGATTTAAGCTCCAGTATTCAATTCAAACCTGCCTTTATGTGTAAGTCAACTGCAGGATCTCCACTGCAATTAGATTTATCCGGAAATTTTTTATTCAATGAAAAATTTGTTTTGGGTGTAGCATGGAGGTGGGATGCAGCTATGAGTTTTATGGCTGGCTTTCAAGTCAGTCAAGGGCTGTATATCGGGTATGGCTATGATTTAGAAACCACTCAATTAGCTAATTACAATTCGGGCTCGCATGAAATATTTTTGCGATTTGAGTTATTCAAAAAACAAGAGAGAGTTGTATCACCGAGATTTTTCTAAAAACGAGACAATTATGAAAAAAATAACTACTTATTTTATAGTGTTTATCATCAGTGTGATGAATTTATATTCGCAAAAGTTAAGTCTAGTCAAAGCAGATAAAGAATATGGACAATTTGCCTATGTTGATGCCATAAAAACCTATGAGCGACTATTTGAAAGAGGGTATAAATCAGCTGATATGCTCGAAAAATTGGGGAATTCGTATTATTTTAAAGGAGATTTGCAACAAGCGGCAAAGTGGTACGGAGAACTCTATCCCTTAGCTCACGACTTGACCCCAGAATATTATTATCGCTATGCACAATCCTTGAAAGCAATTAAGGAATATGATACCGCTGATCAAATGATGGCAAAATTCAGTCAAATGAATGCTAATGAGCGAAGAGCAAAATTAGCTGTCGAGCAAAAAGATTATTTGGCTATTATCAAAAAAAATTCTGGGCGATACACCATCGAAAACGCTGAAATTAATACTAAGTATTCTGATTTTGGAAGCTCTTTTTTCGGTGATAAAATAGTTTTTAGTTCTGCCAGAGGCAATGGAAAAGTTTACGAAAGAAAGGATTCTTGGACCGGTGAAGGTTACATAAATCTCTATATGGCCAATAAAAATGATTACGGGGCACTCTCAGCAGCCGAACGAGTTCCCGGAAATATTAATTCCAAATACAATGAATCAACAGCTGTTTTTACAAAAAATGGCGAAACCGTTTATTTTACCAGAAATAATTATTTAGAGAAAAAAGGAAAAGATAAAGATGGAACAATATTACTGAAAATATATAGAGCAACATTAAAAAAAGGGGTTTGGGACAATATAACGGAATTACCCTTTAATAGTGATAATTACAATGTAGCCCATCCTGCTTTAAGTCCTGATGAGAAATATTTATATTTTGCATCTGATATGCCTGGGACATTAGGGCAATCGGATATTTTTAAAGTTGCCATTAATTTTGATGGCAGTTTTGGAATTCCCGAAAATCTAGGTGATATTATTAATACAGAAGGGAGAGAAACATTTCCATTCATTACAGAAGACAATGAACTTTATTTTGCTTCAGATGGGCATCCAGGATTAGGAGGGCTAGACGTATTTGTTTATAAAGTAGAAAATGACAAATGGTATAAAAAAGTATTAAATGTAGGTGAAACATTGAATAGTTCCAAAGATGATTTTGGTTTCTTGATTAATTCAGTTACACGACTTGGTTATTTTACATCCAATAGGGATGGGGGAGTAGGTAATGATGATATTTATAAGTTTAAAGAGCTTAAAAAAATTCAGTATCCCTGCGAACAATTTTTAGCCGGTAAAGTAACAGATAAAGTAACAGGGATATCACTTGATGGGGCAAAAGTAACTTTGTTTGACAGTGAATATAAAATGCTAAAAGTAGTCATGGCCGATAGTAAGGGGGAATTTGATTTTGGAGCAGTTTCATGCAATACCAAATATTACATTAAAACAGAAAAAGAAGCATATAATACAATTGAAGTACCTGTACAGATTGCTGATGAATCCGGGACAACGTTTGTACCATTGATGTTAGACAAATCAATTAAGGAATTGAAAGTTGGAGATGATTTAGCAATAGTATTAGAATTGAAAACAATTTTATTTGATTTGAATAAATCCAATATTAGACCAGATGCTGCAATAGAATTGGCTAAAATTTTGGATGTAATGCAACAAAATCCAAACATAAAAGTAGATATCCGATCTCATACCGATAGCAGAAATAGTGCAGATTATAATAAAAAACTGTCTGATAGAAGAGCTAAATCGACCATGGCATGGCTAGTAAAAAACGGAGTTGACAAAACCCGTTTAACAGCAAAAGGATACGGAGAATCCCAATTACTAAATAAATGTTCGGATGGCGTAAAATGTTCGGAGTCTGAACATCAAGTCAACAGAAGAAGTGAGTTTATTATAGTGAAGTAATAAAATTTACAAGGCTTCTTCCATAAAAAAAGCTTAATTTTTAGTAATACAAAAATTAAACATTTTATAAAGAGCGTTTATTTTAGTTTCTGAGATTTAAATAAAAGAAATATGTCACAACTCATTTTTTTTAAAAAACTTCGGTCTTCCAATCTTTTCATACTATTGATAATAGTGTTTCTATCCTGCGCTTTGTTAATCGTAATTAATTTTTTTACAATTAAAATTTTATCAGCCAGCAGAGCGTATGTCAATGGAGAATCTCATTATTCAAAAGCACAGAAAGATGCCGTTCGGCATCTTATAATTTATATATACACACAAGACAAAAGAGAATGGAAATTATATAAAGAAGAAATAAAAGTTCCTCAAGGCGACGGCATTGCCCGAGCTGGTCTTTTAAATCATGCTGCTGATACTGTCATTAGAAATGGATTCTTGGCAGGTCGAAATAAAAAAGAAGATTTGGATGATGTCATTTGGATGTTCAAAAATTTTAAAAACGTTTCTTTTATGGCAAAAGCCATTAAGGAATGGGAGCAAGGTGACATTTACATTAATCAGTTATCAATGATTGGCAATGATGCCAATCGGAAATTTAAAACTTCAAAGTTTGATTCTGAAACCAAACAAAAAATGCTTCTTGAGATTAGTATTCTCAGTAATAAATTAACCATAAATGAACGCAATTTTTCGAATACGCTTGGAGAAGGAACGCATACTATTAAAGACTTGCTAATCTATATAAATATCTTTTTTATTTTGATTATCATAAGTAGCGTATGCTATTATTATTCCATAATGATTAAAAGACTTATTGCCTCAAAAACAGAAATTGAGATTAAAAACGAAAACCTGATTATGCTTAATGGTGAGCTCGATAATTTTGTCTACAGTGTTTCACATGATTTGAGATCACCTATTACCTCCATGAAAGGTTTGATTCAATTAGCAAAATTGGAAGATGATTTAGAACAAATTAGTTATTACCTGAAGTTAATGTCTAAAAGCCTTAATAGGCAAGACCAATTTATAAGTGATATTATAGATTACTCAAAAAATAAGAGAATGCAAATACTTCTAAGGTCAGTAAGTCTCAATAAGCTAATAGATGATGCAATCAAACAACATAATTACAATAAGAACGCAGACAAAATTATTATTACCAAAGATTTATCAATAGATGAAATTCAAAGTGATAGTTTAAGGTTGAAAATTATTTTAAATAATTTGCTTTCAAATGCAATAAAATATGTTGATGAGAATAAAAAGGAAATGAAAATATCTATCAGAACATATAATTCAGGGGTGTTTCATAAAATTGAAGTTATAGACAACGGAATTGGGATTCAAGAAGAATATAAAGATCATATTTTTGATATGTTTTTTGTGATTAACAGTAATAAAGGTTCTGGTTTAGGCCTTTATATAGTAAAAGAGACTTTAGATAAACTTAATGGAAGTATTGTGGTATTTTCTGAAAGTAACGTAGGAAGTAAATTCACAGTAACAATACCTAATCTATATCTATATGGAAACTAAGTATGCTTTTTTGGTAATAGAAGATAATCAAATTGATCAGTTTATTACAAGACAATTATTCAAGAAAATGCTCGATATCTCCGATATTAATATAGCCAACAATGGCAAAGAAGGAATTAAATGGGTGTGTGATAACAGAAAAAAAATTAATGAGGCTCTAATTATTTTATTAGACATCCAGATGCCTATAATGAATGGAATCCAATTTTTGCTTGAATATGAAAAATTAGAAGACGAACTAAAAAGAGAAACTCAAATTTTTATGGTTTCCTCGTCATTAGATAGTGATGAAATCAAACATCTTAAAGGCAACATTCATGTCACAGATTTTTTAAGTAAACCAATTTGCGTTAAGGAATTTAGCAAAAGAATATATGCTGAATTTTAGGAATAATTTTTTATCTTTTACTACTTATAGGTTACAAATGACTTGATTTATTCGTCATTAGTTTTGAGATCTTGTTAGGTAAATTATGCAAAATTACAGGCTCTAAAAAATGATTTTAAAAGACATGTTACAATTTTATGGTGCAAAAATATAAGGGCGAAGGAGAGGACGGTTTTATGAGTTGATTTCTGTTTTTATTGAAGAGCATTTTTTCTTTTAGCTCACTTAATTTTTATTTTAAGTGGTGTTCGCTGAATCTTCGATTTGTCTTGATTACTCACTAGTTAATAATTTATTGGAGTTCGTGAATCTATGATTTCAAAAGAAACAAAAGATCAAGCCTTAATATTTTTGCACCAAAAATCATCGAACGGATTATCCTATCGTGACCCCAGCCGTTCGTGCTGGGCACTCACTCGGGGGGCACTCCCTGCTGCCAGCGCGCAAATCCTTACCGTGATTTTAGGTGTGGCAACTATAAGGGCGGGGAAGAGGACGTTTTTATGAGTTTATTTCTGTTTTATTGAAGAGGATTTTTACTTTTTTCCTTGATGAAAAAAGTAACAAAAAAATATTCATGGGCTTATTATTGTTTTTTTAGTATTCATGAATCTTCGATTTCAAGCCTGAATATTTTTAAAGATAAAATAATCGAACAGATTTTTCCTATCGTGACCCCAGCCGCTCGTGTTTCACACTCGACTCCAGGATCACTCCCTACGGCCAACGCGCAAATCCTTATCGTTATTTTGTCTTTAAAAATATAAGGGCGGGCAAGAGGACGTTTTTATGAGTTTATTTCTGTTTTATTGAAGAGTATTTTTTCTTTTAGCTCACTTAATTTTTATTGTCAGTGGTGTTCGCTGAATTTTTGATTTGCCTTGA
>NZ_DASTTN010000030.1:0-10209 GCF_035760125.1 Flavobacterium sp. | reverse complement strand
CTGCCTTGGCATCAGCAACTGTTTTAGCATCTGCTTTTGGTTTTGCAGTCGATGTTTTTTGAACTGGAGCTGGTTCAATTAAAGCACCTTCTTCTTCATCATCTCCATAATCAAAATTATTATTTTTGAGTTTATAAGATAATACAATTATATGAGAAGCACCTAAGTCTGAGATATCACCCAATCCCATTCCATAGGAATATTCAAGAGCAATTTTCGGAGTAATATTAAGGCCAACACCTGCAGTCATTCCTAAAACAGAATGATATCCACCTTGCACCCATATTCCTTTAGGAATTGTAAACATAGCCGATCCAGAAAAAATAGTTTTTTCTTTATTCACTTCGGTTTTAATTAAACCGGAAAATTTACTTTTATCAAAAAATCCATAAGAATCAATAAAACCCGTGTACATGACATGGCCTTCAATTCCTTTATTAGGATCATCTTTTAAAATTCCAGAGTTAAAATTATAAGTAACCAAATTATTAAAGGCCAAACCGAAATCAAAAAAAGTGGTTCCGTAATTGATACCAGGATTGATAGTCATTACTGTATTTGATGGTATATTATCTAATGATGGATCTGGGTAATTAGAGATAACTTTCCCAGTATTCACTCCACTTTTATAAGCGCTCAAATTCATTCCGAAAGTTAAATTACTATCTTCTTGCAATAGAATATTATGAGCAAAATTGGCGACTAAACCAGTAGTTGAAAGAACCCCTTGAGTTTGTTGAAAAACACCTAAAGCCACACCCTCATTTTCTCTAAAACGTCCTGAATAACTCAACAAATAAGTTTTAGGAGCATTATCAAAACCAGTCCATTGACTTTTGTTAAACAAAGTTATATATGCGCTTTGCTGTCTTACAAAACTAAATGTGGGGTTAATTACAAAAGAATTAAATTTCAAAGAGTTTCCAGGAGGTATAACATAAGATACAACACCGTCTTCTTGTTGTGCATAGAAAACATGTATTGAACAGCAAAAAAAGAAAACGCTTAGTAAAATTTTTTTCATATTATTTCAGAAGAGTTATCGAGCCCTTTTTGGCAGATTCGCCAGTTGGAGTAATTATATAATAATAAACGGGATTGAAATTATTGAATTCAATAGCTGTTTGTGGCCAGCCATTATAATTGTCATAATTATCTGTTTGGTAAACAATTTCGCCCAAAGAACTTAAAATTACGATATGAGTATTCGTTCCAGCTATATACTTATCAGGAATAATCCAAGTATCATTAGTACCATCACCATTTGGAGTAACAATATTAGGTATTTTGGGAACATTTAAATTCACTTTAAAAGAAACTTCGAAAGGAAACTCATCCGCTATAATACAACCTGTATTTTGCGTGACAATCCCTTTATACTTCCCTTGAGCAGTAATGTCGATAAAATTTACATCAGCACCCGGTATAGCTACATCATCTAAAAACCATTGATAAGAAGGAGCTGATGCATCAGATGTTATAATTGCGTTCAGTGTTTCTCCCTCATTTATATTATTAACTTTGCCAACATCAACACCTGATATGGTACTGTTGGTTTTTAAAGCCTTTAAGTCTATCGTTCCTGTGGCTTTACAACCACCAAAATCTACGTCACACGTATAAACACCAGATAAATTCGTTTGATAAGTTTGAGAAATGGCTCCGTCAATGACAACATTATCTTTTCTCCAAACATAAGAATTACCACCAGTCGCCGTTAATGTGGTATTCCCCAAACTAGAGCAAAAAGGATTTCCCGAACTTGAAGTAATTACCGTACCAGAACCTGATGCCCCATAAACTTTAATTATTTGTGAATGTGTATTAAAATCGGTACAAGGTCCGTAATCAATTTCAACGTAATAATCCCCAGACTGATTCACAGATAATGTATTTTTGGATTCATTAGCAATAACATTCCCGTCTTTATACCACTTATACTTCAACTGAGGATATTGCATCGGAGAAGATCCAGGAGCAGATGGTGTAGAATTATCTATAGCCAGAATTCCACTTCCCCCATTACAAAAACTAAGCGTATTACTCTTATTATTAATATAAAATGGTCCAGAAAAAGACAAAAAATGAATAGGAAAAGAAGATTGCAAATCGCTTGATTTAAAATCAACACTTGTGACGCCAGAGGCGCTTTGTACTCTTAATTTATAAGTATCTGAGCCAATTAAATCAGTTGGCACTTCAAAAGTAAGAATTTTGTCCGTTGGCGTATCAGCAGGAGTAGTTACGCTGTTAGGTATTATATTGGGTTTAATGACGGTCGTAAAGTCATCATTGGAAAGTAAAACTATAAAAGCCTCACTTGCAGAAAAACCACTTATTTTAAAAGGAACCTCATATCTATTGTAACCACTTGGATAATCTACATTTGGTATGTTGGCACAAATTCTAGGATACCCAAGTTTTTGAGGCAAAATTGTTGTTTGAGCAAACAAAGTAATAGTTGAAGGTAGAACCAACAACATCCAAAAAAATATACATGTATTGGAAGAAAAAAAGAGAGTAGGTTTGCTTTTCATATGTTGATATTTATTGCTATTCACAGGGTGGGGGCATATGCAATTCGCAAATTATCATTGGGTATCTTAACCAATTTTAAAGCTCATTTTGATTAAAAACAGATTACTAAAAAAACCATTTAAAAACCGTTTTAATTAATAAAATGAAAGCTAAACCTTCTTGCTAGTTAGGTCCAACTTTCATTTTATTAATTTAAAAACAATTATAAATTTTATTTAGTAGCTGCTGTAAATTTTGAAAGTGCCAACCTAAAGTCTGGTCTTCTAGGGTTTGCAAAATCGTTAAAAGTTTCTAAGTTCGAAGTCTTAGAATATAAGATAAAGAATGCGCTATTGCCATAATAGCTCTCCAAATCTTCATTCTCAGTAGAGCCTTCAGTAAAGATATTGCCATTACAGAAGTTCAAGTACATATCTTCAATTCTGATTTTCTTAAGATTTTTGTCGTTGATTTCAATTTTATTGTCAAATACAACTGCAGGGCTAAAACCAGATATTACACTTTTTCTCAAGACTAAAGAACAATTTTCAGCAACATACACACCTTCTTTTACTAAACCTGCTTTGATGTCCTGATCTATATTATCACTATCGTTTGCAAGAGTTAAGTTAGTAGCAGTAACCAGAGTTTGTTTTTTGGTAAAGTCTACTTCATCTTTCTTAGTGTAAGATGAAACATCCAAACAACGAGATCCAGCACTACTTGTCAAGTAAGATGATCTAACTGCTAATGAATTATCAATTTTAGCTTGTGCACCTAAACTAAATTTAAAATCTATTCCATTAGATTTATAAGAAACCATTTTAGTCATTACAGGCTCACCACCAAGAACTTCAAATGAGTCCCCTGCAGCATAACTTACCATAATGTTTTCTAAGATTGTTTTATTACCAATTCCCCCTAGTAAAAGAGCATTAAAACTCTCTGAGGAACCTCTTACCTTTTTTCCAGCGTATTCAATTCGTACAAATTTCAAAACACCAGAAGAACTTGCAGGATTTAAACCTCCATAAGTAGTCAAACTTGGGTCTAAATCAAAATTCACAGAAGAATAATTTCCAAACTTATTAATTGGAGCATCACCAAGAATAATAATACCTCCCCAATCACCAGCTTTCTTTAAAGATTTATTGGAAGTAAAAACAATAGGATCTGTCTCTAAACCTTCAGCAATAATTTGTGCTCCTTTAGTAATAATCAAAGTACCTTTCGATTCACCGTCACCTATAATAACAGTACCTGGTTCAATTGTAAGAACTGCATTATTAGTAACGTATACATTACCTTGAATAATGTAAACATCCTTTTTTGCAAGTTTAGTATTCTCACTAATATTACCAGCCAAAATCTGCGTAGCTTCGCCATAATCAACTTTGCTAGGCTTAAATTCAGTCCAGTTATTCAACCAATTGCTTGATCCAATTATACCTTTCTCTTGTTGTGCATTTACGCTGCAAACAGTCATAAGGAAAACCCATATAATAAATATATTTTTCATAGGTTTGGGGGTATTAAATTATTATTCGTAATCTCCGTAGGTCAAGAGTTTATTATCTCATTAAAGAGTAAAAGATCAAACTTAGCTTAAGATTGTGAGATCTTATCTAAAAACATTATTTCTATTGTTGTTCTACTTCATGCAATGACTTCAAAGTTTGCTCATAGAACAAAACCATAGTCACTAATTGATTTTTATCCGCATAAGGAAGCATTTTTCTTAAGAAATTCACAGTGATTTCTATATAAGTTTGTGTTGCTTCAGTTTCTAAATCCAATGCTTTTCTATTATCGGCATCATCTGGAATACCTAAATCTGTCATAGTTACTCCTGGCTTAGTAGCCAATGCAATATGAGGTAATGTTTTGACAATTACTTTCATGCGTTCAATGTACAATTCCACCAATTCCCCTTTAGACATAGCTCTAAGTGTCTTATCATCATAATAAGTACGTAGTGAAGCAGAGGTGCTAATTATACTTTTTGGCATATTTGGTTTTGCCTGTGCGAAGCCTTTAGAAGTTAATGCTAACATAACGATACTGAAAAATATAATTTTCCCTTTCATAACTTGGATTTATTAATTAATAAAACAAAAATATACAATTAAATTGAATTTGCAAGTCCTATAGAAAAAATTAAAGATCTTTTTAATTCCAAATTGAGCGAAAAAACTGTTTTACACCGAGTAAATGCGACCTTTTATCGAGATAAATTGCATTTAAAAAAAAAATAGTTAATTGAAATTTTATATTTTATATCAGTTTTTACTTGTTTATTTTTGTAGTAGTAAACTTCATAAATAGAAACAAAGAAAAACAATACAGAAGTTATTAACAGTTAATGGTTAAAAAGTAAAAAAAATAACACTCCAATTCTTTTTTGAAATTCACCTTCAAAACTCTACAAAAACAAACTTTGCAACAGAAAATTTTTGAAACTATCATTTTCTCCTATCTTTGCTTCATGGAATTTTCAAAAATTTTAGGGCAAGAGTACATTAAAAATCACTTAATTCAAAGTGCTAATTTAGGCAGAATACCGCATGCTCAATTATTCATAGGTCCAGAAGGCAGTGGAACTTTAGCCATGGCTATTGCCTATACTCATCATATCCTATGCAACAATAATGGAGCTTTAAACGAATCCTGCAGCCTTAAATTTCAAAAATTATCCCATCCCGATTTACATTTCATTTATCCAACTGTTACTACCGAGGAAGTAAAAGTAAAACCAAAAAGTATTGATTTTATTGCAGATTGGAGACAATTTGTTTTAGAAAATCCTTATGGTGGCTTATTTGATTGGTATGCCAAATTGGGTGTTCAGAATAAACAAGGAGAAATTCGCGTAGACGATGCTCAGGAAATTTTAAAATCTCTTTCCTTAAAATCATATGAAGGCGGGTACAAAATAATGATTATTTGGATGGCAGATAAAATGAACATTGCCGCTTCCAATAAATTGCTTAAACTACTTGAAGAACCACCTGAAAAAACAGTTTTCATTCTCATCTCCGAAAATGAAGAAGATATTATCCAAACCATTCGGTCACGCTGTCAAATTACACATTTTAGTGGTTTGAGCGAGCAAGTTATCGCTGACGGGCTTGTCGAAAGAGAACAGATCGAACTTAAAGAAGCTCTAAAAATTGCTCATCAGTCTCAAGGGAATTATAACAAAGCGTTGCAACTTATATATGATGATCATGACGCACTACCCTTCGAGCAATGGTTTGTTACTTGGGTACGGGCAGCATTTAAAGCCAAAGGAAATGCAGCAGCTATACAAGACTTAATTGAATGGAGCGAACAGATTGCTACTTTGGGGAGAGAGACACAAAAAAAATTTCTCCAATTTTGTATCGAAATGTTCCGCCAGGCTTTGTTGCTTAATTACGAAACTAAAACACTTGTTTACATTGAACCCAAAGTCGAGAAATTCAAACTTGAAAACTTTGCTCCTTTTGTAAACGGAAATAACATTAGTGAAATATTTAAAGAATTATCGGATGCGATGTATCATATAGAACGCAATGGTAATGCCAAAATAATTTTAACAGATTTATCCATAAAACTTACTCGTTTAATTCATAAAAAATAAAACCCCATGAATAACATTGCCTCTATTTTAATCTTAGTTTTTTTAGCAATCACTTTTTTACAGTCTTCACAGGATAAATTATTCCATTGGAAAGACAATATCGACTGGTTAAAAGAACATTTTGCAGAAACCCCATTACGCAATCAAGTGCCATTAGCTTTGGTAAATGTTTTAATTTTAGAGTTAATTTCAGGTATTTTATGCGTGGTAGGCGCAATAGAAATAGCCCTAAACAGCGGAAGACTATATGGTTTATATGGCGCCATTTTTTCTTGTATAACTCTTATCATGTTGCTTTTTGGACAACGTTTGGCCAAAGATTATGACGGTGCCAGAACCATTGTATTGTATTTCATTCCTTCGGTGATGGCTGTATATTGGTTAAACTAAAGATTCAAATTAAATTCAAATTAATAATTCTCATATAAAAAGTATGACTCCAAAACATCCTTCAGAATCCTTGACGATATTAACCGATTTGGTTTTACCGAGCGAAACCAATCCTTTGAATAACTTATTTGGGGGGGAATTATTGGCAAGAATGGATCGCGCAGCAAGTATTGCAGCCGGAAGACATTCACGCCGCATTGGTGTGACTGCATCAGTTAATCACGTAGCTTTTAACAAATCCATCCCATTGGGAAGTGTTGTCATTATTGAGGCCAAAGTATCAAGAGCTTTTAAAAGCTCGATGGAAATTTATCTGGACGTTTGGGTAGAAGACCGTCAGTCCGGAAACAGAACCAAGGCTAACGAAGCTATTTACACATTTGTTGCAGTTGATGATACTGGAAGACCTGTAGAAGTTCCGTTGATTGAACCTGAAACAGAATTGGAAAAACAACGTTATGATGCCGCTTTGCGAAGAAAACAGTTGAGTTTAGTATTGGCTGGCAAAATGAATCCTCATGAAGCTACCGAATTAAAAGCTTTGTTCACATAAAAGACAAAAATACCTTATAACCCGTTAAGATGTGGGTTACTGCGTGAAGGATGGAAGCAAGTTACCGAAGTAACGCGGACAGCCTGACAGCATAAAAAAAGGGGCCGACTCACCAGTACGATGAGTTGGTCCCTTTTCTTTATGGTGGCACGCCCAAGTGATTTTTATCCCTTAATTTGTTTCAATGAGGTTTTGATTCCTTTGATTAAAGAGGAACTGAAGCCGTGTAATTCCATTTCGTTCAATCCGGCAATGGTACAACCTTGTGGCGTTGTTACGCGATCGATTAGTTGTTCTGGATGTCCTTTTTCCTCAAGCAACATTTCAGCAGCTCCTTTTACGGTTTGAGCTGAAATAGCTAAGGCCG
Organism: Flavobacterium sp.; assembly: GCF_035760125.1. Lineage (GTDB taxonomy): Bacteria > Bacteroidota > Bacteroidia > Flavobacteriales > Flavobacteriaceae > Flavobacterium. The sequence continues at coordinate 2,760 of NZ_DASTTN010000030.1, read as the reverse complement.
TTTGCCAATCAAAACCGATTTCGATTCCCGCTTGCATCGATGCACGGATATATCGTAAGGCAAAAGCAGTTCCGCTCGCGGCAAGAACGGTTGCTGCATCCATTAATTTTTCGTCAATGATTGGGGCTGTTCCCAATTCTTGAAAAAGCGATACCGTTGCTTGGGCTTTTTCTTTGTTCTTTTCGTGAAAGGCAATACAAGTGGCTGATGCGCCAAATTGAGCAGCGATATTAGGCATAATACGGACTGCACTATGGTTATCCCCTATTTTATTTTGTAAATTCTCTATGGATAATCCACTTACGGCTGAAGCGATTACTTTGTTTGAAATAGCAGGCAATATCTCGGCCAACACAGTATCCACTTGATACGGTTTTATGGTCAAGATAATGATATCAGCTTCTTGAATGTTGCTTGTATTGTCTGTTGTTACTGTAACTCCTAGGTCTTTTAAATGTGAAATAGGAACGATGTTACGTCTAGTTACGGTTACTTGATTATTGTTAGTGAATTTTGCTATTCCTATCGCGATAGAAGCTCCAAGGTTTCCTCCGCCTATAATGTGTATTCTCATTTCGCTTTGTTTTATTCTTTGGTTGATTAATAGCATTTGGAACACCAAAAAGGCATTCAATACAGGCTTTACATTCTGTCTCAAAAAAAGAGTAGAAGCATTAGGTTACAAAGTACACGAAAAATCCCGAATTTATTATTTTTTAATATAAATAAATTCGGGATAATTGTTAAATTCTAAAACTATCGATAGTTAATATCCTAATATTAATCTAGCTATCCAAAAATAAATCATGATACCAAAAACGTCGTTAGTAGTAGTGATAAAGGGCCCTGTGGCTATGGCTGGATCAATTTTCTTTTTATGCAAAAACAATGGCACCAATACTCCTAATGTAGCCGCAAATAATATGACCACCAACATAGAAATAGAGATCGCAAATCCAACTAAATATTGTTGATACATTAAGGAATGGTACAAAAACAAAAACAATGATATTATTGTTCCCGAAATCAAAGCTACCGAAAGTTCCTTGGTTAAGTATTGTCTGCTATATTGCTTTAGGGTTCCGTTTGCCAAGCCTTGTACTACAATCGCTGAAGCTTGTACGCCGATGTTTCCTGCTGTAGCCGAAAGTAAAGGAACAAAAATCATTAAAGTAAAATATTGCTGAACTGACGTTTGATTCCCTTCAAGCACCTTTGAAGCAATGATTTCAATAACCATTCCGATTAAAAGCCAAGGTAATCTTGCTTTCATTAACTCCAAAACGGTATCGCTGGACTCAACATCATTAGTAATCCCCGCCGCCAACTGATAATCTTTTTCGGCTTCATCTTTGATTACATCCACGATATCGTCAATGGTAATTCGACCAACCAATCTTCCCAACTCATCGGTCACTGGTATGGCTTCAAGATCATATTTCTGCATGATTCTGGCAACCTCAACATCTTCGGTATCGACCATAACTGAGTTTAATTTTTTGATATAGACTTCACTAATTGGCGTTTTAGTGGAAGTTGTAAGCAAATCTTTGAGTGACAAACGACCCAAAAGCCTATTTTCGTCATCAACTACATATATAGAATGTACTCTGGAAATATTTTCGGCTTGGATACGCATTTCTTTGATACAGGTAAAAACAGTCCAATTTTCATTGACTTTCACCAATTCTTTATGCATCAGACCACCAGCAGTATCTTCTTTGTAACGTAATAAATCGACAATATCTTTAGCGTGTTCAACGTCTTGTAATTCGGATATTACTTCTTCTTTCTTTTCTTTCGATAATTCTCCGATAATATCGGCAGCATCATTCGTCTCAAGTTCATCAAGTTCCTCCGCGATTTCTTTTGGCGAAAGCCTACTTAAAATATTCTCCCTTAAATCATCTTCAAGCTCCAAAAGGATTTCGGCAGTTTTTTCACTATCCAAAACCTTAAAAATATAGGTAGCTTCATCGAAGTCCAATTCATCCAGAACTTCGGCAATATCAGCATGGTGCATATCATTCAATAAAACTTCCAGTTGCTGGTCGTTCTTACTTTGAATGAGTTGCTCTAATTCTTTAATTAATTCTTTGCTGATTTTAAACTCCATCCGCTTCTATTTTTTGGGTCAATGCAATAAATTCTGTGTAATCCAATTGTTCGGGGCGAAGATTAAAAATCGTGTCTTCACGTAAACTGTCGGACAAATTTAGGGTTTTTAAGCTGTTTCGCAAAGTCTTTCTGCGTTGTTGAAAAGCCGTTTTTACAACAGTAAAAAACAATTTCTCACCACAAGGCAAACTAAAGTCTTCTTTCCTACGCAAACGCAGTACTCCCGATTTCACTTTGGGCGGCGGATTGAACACATTTTCATCTACTGTAAACAAATACTCAGCATCATAAAAAGCCTGTACCAAAACTGATAAGATTCCATAAGCTTTGGTTCCCTTTTTTTCGCAGATACGTTCCGCCACTTCTTTTTGAAACATTCCGGCAAATTCAGGAATTTGATTTCGGTATTCCAATGCTTTAAAAACAATTTGGGTCGAAATATTGTACGGGAAATTACCAATTATCGCGAACTGTTTTCCTGCAAAAACTTCGTTGATATCATATTTCAGGAAATCCTTTGAGATAATTCTGTCTTTCAATTTATCATAATGCACACCCAAATATTCAACCGATTCAGTATCAATTTCGATAACGAAAGTATTGATTGGTTTTTCCAATAAATACTTGGTCAGCACTCCCATT
>NZ_DASTTN010000029.1:0-14194 GCF_035760125.1 Flavobacterium sp. | reverse complement strand
TTTGGATTGACGGGAATGAACTTCCGGCAGAACAAAACAGCCTGATAGCACCGCATTATTTTGACCTTACAAAATATCTTACTGCCGGAAAAACACATCGTATAACCATTCGTGTGGATAACCGTAAACTGTTTGATATCAGTGTTGATAATATGGCGCATGCTTATACTAATGAAACTCAGATTATCTGGAATGGAATTATTGGCAAAATGGAAATCGAAGCTTTTTATTCGGTTCGAATTGCTAATCTTCAGGTAAAACCGGAAATCAGTACAGGAACTGCTAAAGTGAAAGTGACGCTTAACAACAGTGTAAAAAACACGAAAGGAATTTTAAGTATTACGGCAGTAAATAAAAAAACTAAGATTTCAGCAGCAGTGCTTCAAAAAGAAATTCAGATAAAAGCGGGAGAGTCAATTGTTGAAGCGGATTATAATATGGGGAAAGACATAAAGCTTTGGAGTGAGTTTTCCCCTGAATTGTATGAACTGAAAGCTGAATTAAAGGCTGGAAAAAATAATTCTGAAGCTTCTGTAGATTTTGGAATGAGAAGTTTTTCCAGAAAAGGTTCTGTACTAACGATTAATGATCAGCCGGTATTTTTGAGAGGAACATTAGAATGTGATATTTTTCCGCTTACCGGGCATCCGCCAATGGACAAAGAAGGCTGGAGAAAAGTTTTTGGAACTGCAAAAGACTGGGGATTGAATCACTTGCGTTTTCACTCCTGGTGTCCTCCTCAGGCAGCGTTTGAAGTGGCAGACGAAATGGGTTTTTACCTTCAGGTGGAATTGCCGGTTTGGAGTCTTAAAATTGGCCAAGATCAAAAAACTACCGACTTTTTATATGCCGAAGCACAGCGAATGATTAATGAGTATGGAAATCATCCATCTTTCTGTATGTGGTCGATGGGGAATGAACTGCAGGGCGACATGACTGTTTTGACAAAATTGATGAACAGTTTAAGAGCCAAAGATGACAGACATCTTTACACGACAACTTCGTTTACTTTCGAAAAAGGGCATGGCGACTGGCCAGAACCCGAAGATGATTTCTTTATTACGCAATGGACTAAAAAAGGCTGGGTTCGCGGACAAGGTGTTTTTAACAGTGAATCGCCAACTTTCAACAAAGATTATGTGGCTTCCGTTGAAGGTATGACGGTGCCTTTGGTGACGCATGAAATTGGTCAGTATGCCGTTTATCCTAAAATAGATGAAATTTCTAAATACACAGGGGTTTTGGAACCCATCAATTTTAAATCGGTTAAGGAAGATTTGGAACGTAAAGGTTTAATAAACAAAGCTGCAGATTATACAAAAGCATCGGGTAAATTGGCTGTGATTCTGTACAAAGAAGAAATCGAAAGAGCTTTAAAAACAGCAGGAATCAGCGGTTTTCAATTATTGGATCTTCATGATTTTCCTGGGCAGGGAACTGCATTAGTCGGGCTTTTGGATGCTTTTTGGGATAGTAAAGGATTAATTTCTGCCGAAGATTTCAGGCAGTTTTCAGCTCCGGTTGTACCTCTGCTGCGTTTTTCTAAAGCAGCTTATACAAACGATGAATCTTTTACGGCTTCTTTGGATATAAGCAATTATTCGGATGTAGTTTTAAATAATCAGGAAATAGAATGGAGCATTAACGACGGTAATACCGTAGTAGCTTCGGGCAGTACAAAAGCAGTTGTTTCTATTGGTTACAATCATAAAATATTAGATGTAAATGGGAGTCTTCAGAAAATAACCAAAGCCACCAAATTAACAGTTAGTGTAAATTTAAAAGGAACGAATTATAAAAACCAGTGGCATATTTGGGTTTATCCTCAAAAACAAACTATTGATTACGGACAAGTGGTTTATACCCGAAATCTGGATGAAGCTTACAAATTGCTTAGCGCCGGTAAAAAAGTATTGCTAAATCCAGATTGGAAAAAGATTAAAGGTATCGAGGGAAAATTTGTTCCTGTATTCTGGAGTCCGGTACATTTTCCTAAACAGGCAGGAACTATGGGGATGCTTTGTAATCCTTTGCACAAAGCACTTGCTGATTTTCCGACAGATATGAATACCGACTGGCAGTGGTGGGATTTGAATGTGAATTCGACAACGCTTATTACAGACGGAATAGAAGGAGGAAATCCAATTGTGGAAATGGTCGATAATTTTGCCAATAACCGAAAACTGGCATCACTTTTTGAAGGAAGGGTAGGATCAGGAAAATTGGTAATAGCATCTTTCGATTTGGTCGCCGATTTAGATAAACGCCCAGTTGCAAAACAGATGTTGATTTCAATTTTGAAATACATGAACAGCCAATCATTTAATCCTGCCGCCATAAAGAATCCTGAAGTTTTGAAATCAGTTTTGACAGAGCAGAAGGAGAAGGGCAAGGAGGGAGCTACTAGTATTTATTAAAACACAACAACAAATCCAATAACAACAAATCTATTTGCAGTAATTTAATTTGTGTAGGTAGGTTTGTTTTTGTTTTTATAGTAAAAAGGATGCGTTATTGTGGTTTGGGGCTAATAATATAAATGATTTATTGTTAAAGGGAGTGCATTTGGAAATCAATAAGAGAGGATTTTTAAATGATTCATTTGATTTTTTGCAGTCGAAGAGTGATTCTTTTGAAAATTTCAATCGTTTTAGCTTCAAAACGCGAGTTAATTTGATAATTATGTATTGTTGAAAAAAAGATCATTATTTTTTAATAGTTAGTAAATTTTGATCTGTAATTATGAATAATTGCAATTTTGACCTCCTTTTTTTTCCATTTTACCCCTCCTGGAACTTTCAAACTAACCATTACTTTGCACTTATAGTTACGAAAACGTTATATAATTATCAATTTAATGAAGGATTGTATAAAGATATTTTGAATGACATTATAAAAAGAATTATTTGTTTAATCCTGTTATAAACTCATTTTTGACAGCTCTGACAAATAATTTTTTTATCAAATTTTAAAACGTATAATAAACACTTATAAATAACCACAATCTAAATAATTAACTTAAAAAAATCTTATGACAAAAACCAAAAAAGCATTTTCTAACTACAGTAATTTATTGCAAAAGATGGAGGAACATTTAGTGTAAAAGAGCTTATGAACCCCATTAATAAATTATTTTATTTATTAAATATGACAAAAACAATCGTCTTGTTTATGTTTAAATAGTTTTAAAAAAAACTAAATGATATTGAATAAATTTCAATATTTTCAAAACCAAAAAAAAAAATAACCTTTAAAATTAAAGAAATGAAAAAAATTAAATTTTTATTTTTTCTTGCTTTTTTTGCTACCCTTTTTATAGGATGTCAAGAAAATGAAACAGGTTTTCCAAGTTCGGAAGATCCAACGCTTGTTGTTGGTACAACAGAAATTTATGGAGCTCCAAACAGAAAATTTGAAATTAAAGCTGCTTTGGCAGATGACTTAGGATTAAAGAATGTTAGGATTCAAATACCAGAATTGTCGTTGGATAAAGTAATTACTTTTGCAACGGATCCATTACTCACATCATATGATTTGAGCTATTCTTTTGAAATTCCTGCCGATAGAGGAACTTCTGAGGCTTTTAAAATTAAGTTGACTGTAACTGACGTTTCTGGTAACGCAATTGACCAGGATATCAACTTACGTTTAGATGGAGAATTTGATGCTCCTGCTATAACAATGGTTACTCCAAAAGAAGGCGCTGTTATTTTGTTGTCAACAAGTAACGAAATGACAGTTAATTTCACTGTGAATGATGATTCAGGTATCGATTTTGTTCAAGTACAATGTGCTGCACTTGGTATCAATGACTTAATTCAGTTGACAGATTCACCTCAATCTTATACTTTCAATAAAACATATACATTACCGGTAACTGCCGCTAATTATGTATTAACTATTACTGCAAAAGATAAATTTGCCATACCAAATACGGGTGCAGTAAATATTAATGTAGTGGCAACCAATGAGTATCCTGCAATTTACCTTTGTGATCAACCAAAAGGCACCAATCTTACAACAGATGCTGTTGGTGTACCAATGTATTTCCATGATAAAAACGGACAAGATTTCGAATTCAAATATTATGCTGATACAGATAATAAAGAAGTCTATTTCTTAGGACAAGAGTCTGATTTTGCCCCGCACTGTTTTGGATTGACTGCTTCAGGGAATTTGGCTGATGATGTGACTTCGTCTCCAATTATTTTACCGACAAAAGGATATTACATTATAAAAGTAAATCCAAACACATTGGTTTATTCTGTTACAAAATATACTCCATCAAGCAAAGTTTGGGCAGATATCGCAAACGGATTATGGGCAGATGATGAAGCGTTAAGAAAACCTTTCGTAAGTATTTGCGGGGGCGGAATCAAAGATGCGAACTGGGATACTTGGAATGCATGGGTTCAAACAGGATTACACTTGGCAAATAACCCGGACAATCCTTATCAATTAGTTGGAGAATATACGCTTACAGGAACTATGGAAGGAACTTTTACTGGACAATGGTGGAGCCCATCTTGGAGATTGATCAAAAATGGTATTGCAACTATGTCACCAGGTGAAAACGGTAATGCTAAATATCCAGCTGCTCCGGGTGTATATAAAGTAATTCTTGATACTGAGTTAGAAAGAGCCTTTATAACCAAAAAATAGGTTGTTAGACCTTGTTATTACATTTAATAAATAAAATTTACATATATGAAATATAGATTTATATGGTTATTTATAGCCGTGTTGTGCAGTAGTGCAGCATTTGCGCAGATAACAGTAAAAGGGACTGTTAAGGACAAAGGTTCTATGCCGGTTCCTGGAGCGAATATTGCTGTGAAAGGTACAGCAAGTACAACATCAACTGATTTTGATGGTAAATATTCTATTGTAGTTCCAAATAAAGACGCACAGATTCAATTTTCTTTTATGGGTTTTACAAGCAAAACCATAACTGTTGCAGACAGAACAACAATTGATGTTGTCTTGGAACAAGCAGGACAAAATCTGGAAGAGGTAGTAGTTGTTGGATATGGAACAATGAAAAAGAAAGACGTTACAACTTCAATATCTTCTATAAAAGGAAAAGAACTTCAAACAATGACGGTTGGTAACGTTACCGAATCGTTACAAGGGAAAGTTTCCGGGGTTCAGGTAACAGGACAAGGTGGTCCAGGAGCGCAGCCAAGAGTATTGATTCGTGGTATTTCGACTCTAAACCTTAGTACCGATCCTCTTTATGTGGTTGATGGTGTTCCGATGGGGACAAGTATTAACTTTTTGAGTAATAATGAAATTGAGTCGATGGATGTATTGAAAGATGCTTCTGCAAGTGCAATTTATGGTTCCCGTGCTTCAAATGGGGTTATCCTTATTACTACCAAAAGAGGTAAAGTAGGAAAAGCCAGATTCAATGTCGATTTGAGCAATGGTTTCCAAATGATGGATAATCCGTATAATATGGCAGATGCTGAAAGCTATGCTAATATTATGAACAAAGCATATACTAATTCAGGATATTCAGAGTATTTACCAAATGCTGAGCAATACAGAGGAAAAACTACCGATTGGTGGGGAGCAGGAATTAATAGAGCTTCTTATGTTGCTAATGCTTCTATTGGAGTAACTGGAGGTTCTGAGAAAAATACCTATGCAGCAAGTTTAAACTATTATAAATCGGACTCTTTTTACGGAGTAGGAGGATGGGAAAGAATTACAGCAAGAATTGCTAATGATTTCAAATTTTCTGATAAAGTTTCTGTGGGAATTACTTTGAATCCTCGTTATGAAACTTGGGGTTCACCAGGAAACTGGGCCGATTTTGATAAAATTGATCCAATTACACCAATTTATAAACCTGCAGATCAATTGAACGGAACCGAGAATGAATATAGCGTCTATGCGCGTTCTCCTTCGTATGTTTGGAATCCTGTTGCTGCAGTAGCGAGATATGATGATTATACCGATCAGTATAATTTAAATACCAATGCTTATTTGCAATATCAACCTATTAAAGGGCTGATTTTCCGCACACAAGGGTCTGTTGAGGTAGGTGATAAAACACAAAGCATCTTTAAACCTGATTTTGTAATTGATGCCGCTCACGAAAAAGCAGAAATCAATAGTATTGAAAGAAAAAACACTACTAATGTAGACTGGACATGGCAAAATACGCTTACTTATACCAAAACATTTGCCGATAAACATAATGTATCTTTAATGGTAGGTGCTACTATGGAAGAGTATAATGGAAATGATGTTTGGGGTTATGGAGAAGGAGTGCCAAACAATTCTGATTCGATGAGAGAATTAAATGCTGCAACTAAAAACCGTAATAGTAGTGGTAACAGCTGGTCTAGTTCTTTGGAATCCTATCTTTCACGTCTTTCTTATAACTACGACAGCAAATATTATTTGACAGGTACTTTCAGACGTGACGGTTCTTCAAAATTTATGGCTAATAACAAATGGGCTAATTTCCCGTCTGTTTCTGCTTCCTGGAGAATTTCAAATGAAAGTTTTATGGAAAACACAAAATCTGTTATCAACGATCTTAGATTGAAAGCTGGTTGGGGTAGAGTAGGTAATCAAAATTTACCAGACGCTGTTTATCAATCAAACATTGGACAAGATTATTATGTAATTGGTGGTGAAGTTGTAGATACTTCTTACCCTTCTTCTATGGCAAACAAAGATATCAAATGGGAAACTGTTGAAGATATGAACTTTGGACTTGATTTTGGTTTATTTAAAAATAAAATTTCAGGGACTTTAGAATATTATGAAAAAACTACAAAAGATATGTTGTTCTTGAAACAATTCCCAACATATAGTGGTTTCCCATCTTATTCAACTATGTGGACAAACGTGGGTTCTATGAAATCCAATGGTATTGATTTGCTTTTGTCGTATAAAGACAAGAAAGGTGATTTTTCTTATGGAGCTGATTTTACTTTTACGACTGTTAATGTTGATATGATTTCTTTATCTGCTGATGGAGAAAAATTATACGGATCAAGCAACAGAACTTTAACTGTTGAAGGTGATGAACCTGGATATTTTTATGGATATGTAGCAGATGGTTTGTTCCAAAATCAAACAGAATTGAATTCTCATACTGATGAACATGGAACAAAATTACAGCCTTATGCACAAGTGGGTGATATTCGTTTCAAAGATGTAAACGGAGATGGAAAATTAGACGACAAAGACAGAACAAAAATTGGTTCTCCATGGGCAGATTTCACTATGGGATTTAATTTGAATTTAGCTTACAAAGGTTTTGATTTGATTGCTAACTTCTATTCAAGTATCGGAAATGACATTGTAAATCAAAATATTTCTGATTTATATAATGGTGCAAGTTTAACCAACAAAGTTTCCGGACTTGAAGATATGGCTTGGCATGGAGAAGGAACTTCTAATTATGTTCCTCGTTTGTCTAAAAATGACGATAACGAAAACTATACCAAATTCTCTTCTTTGTATGTTGAAGACGGTTCATTTGTTCGAATGAAAAACCTTCAAATTGGATATACTTTCCTTAATCAATTTGGATTGGATAAACTAAGATTGTCATTGTCAGGTCAAAATTTATGGACCTGGACTAATTATACGGGTGTTGATCCTGAAGTTGCAGGAGGAGATCCTGAAAAAGGTGACAGAGTTAAAGGAGCAGGTTTTGGAGGATGGAACTATCCAGTACAGCCAACAATCTTGATGGGGCTTAATGTAGGATTTTAATAAAAAAGAACATGAAAAAAATAATATTATCAGTACTAGCTTTTGCTGTATTTGCAGTTTCTTGTGAAGATTTTATCGATAAAGAACAAAGAGGAAAGCAAACCTTAGAAAACTACTTTCAAACAGCAACAGAATGTGAAAACTATGTAAATGGATTAACACGCAGATTGTTGATAACAAGCGACTGGTACACATTGCTGGCGCCAAGATTAACAAACGAAACTGCGACTGACGATGCCTGGATGGGTAATACCGGACAGGACAGCGGGGCTTTCAGACCTTGTGCGCAGTACATTGTTACGCCTGAGAATATGGGATCTATGAACAGTATTTATACCGCTCATTATTATACAATCCAATCGGCTAATATTGGTTTAGAGAAAATGGCTTTATCACCGCTTTCTGAAACACAGAAAAATCAGTATATAGGGGAATCACTGTTTATCCGTGCCTATTGCTACTATGAATTGGTAAATAACTTTGGAGCTGTTCCATTATATACAACTTCCCTTGGAACTGGCGATTTGAAATTGGAGCGCAGTCCTGTTACTGCTGTGTATGCACAAATTGAAGCCGATCTTAAGGAATCTGCAGCAAAATTAGAAGGTATTGCAGTGGACAGAAACGGAAGAGTAAACAAATGGGCCGCTTATGCTTTATTAGCTCGTGTGTCTTTGTTTCAAGAAAAATGGGCAGAAGCAAAATTATATTCAAACAAAGTTATTACAGAAGGGCCTTATGCTCTTGAAGCAAATTTCTTGAATATCTGGAATGTAAATAACCATAATGGTGTAGAATCCATTTTGGAAGCTCAATCATCTTCTGTACAAGATAAGAGTTTAGGATCTATGTTGCCTACTTTCGCAGGAGCAAGAGGCGAGGATAAGAAAAATTTCCCAAGTAATGATGCTAAAGATGTTATTGACGGTTGGGGATGGTGTATGCCAACGAGTGACTTGGAGAATGCATACCTTTCTGAAGGTGATGTGGTACGCCGCAGAAGTACAATCACTAAATGGGGTGAAGCTGCCTATGGTGATGAGGTCCTTAACCCAACTCATAAATTCAGCTTGAACGATAATAAATCAGGACGTATCTGCCGTAAATACTACATTCCTATAGAGACTCGTCGTTCATTGGATAAAAAAGACGGACACTTACCATTGAATGTGCCTTTGATTCGTTTGGCTGAGATGTATTTGACAAGAGCTGAAGCCGCTTATCAATTGGGTGATGCACCAGGAGCTTTGGCAGACATCAATATTATCAGAACACGTGTGCAACTTGATCCAAAAGTGGGTATGGCTGGTCCAAATCTATTGAGACAAATTTACAAAGAGCGTCGTTTGGAATTGGCTTTTGAAGGATTGCGTTTATTTGATATTCGTCGTGAGAAAGACCCAAGCACAGGAAGACCAGTTATAGAATCTTTGATGGGAGCGAATGGAAGTTTTGTTAAATACAACTTAAGTTCAACAGATCCTTATGAAACTACCAACTTGAAAGAAGCACAGGATAAAGGGATTAATTTCAGCGCTGCAAAAAATTTATTGTGGCCAATACCTCAGTTGGAAATAGATTTAGGTGGTGGTTTAATTTCACAAAACACTGGTTATTAATATGAATTTTATTAAAAACTATAAAGCAAGCCTGCTATTTTCAGGTTTGCTTTTCATTAACTCATCATTAATAATTAGCTGTAGCTCATCTGATACTACTGATGATTCAAAGCCTGTTGTCTCTACTGCAAAAGATTTGAATGTAAATCTTGATGCGAATCTTCAGACAATGGAAAGCTTCGGCGCATCAGATGCTTGGCAATGTAATTTTATAGGTAAAAATTGGCCCTCTGATAAAAGAAACCACATTGCAGATTTATTGTTCAGTAAAGAAGTTGATGCTGATGGAAATCCGAAAGGGATTGGTTTGTCATTATGGCGTTTCAATCTTGGTGCCGGAAGTACAGAGCAAGGAGAAGCAAGTGATATTGGTGACGAATGGAGACGCACAGAATGTTTTACTGCCGATGGTGTTACTTATGATATGAGTAAACAAGCAGGACAAGTATGGTTTATGAAAGCCGCTAAGGAACGCGGAGTTGAAAAATTATTGGCTTTCACAAATAGTGCACCTGTTTATTTAACAAATAATGGTAAAGCGCACGCAAGTATTAAAGAGTTTTACAATCTGAAAGACGGTAAAATGCCAGACCTCGCTGATTTTTGGGTGAATGCTATTGATAAACTAAAAACAGAACACGGTCTGACAATAGATTACATCAGCCCTTTCAACGAACCACAATATGAGTGGGATGGGACAGGTCAAGAAGGTTCGCCAGCAACCAATGCCAATATTTACAGTTTTGTGAATGTTTTATCTCCAAAATTGCAGTCAAAGGGGCTTAGTTCCCAAATCGTGGTTGGTGAAGCAGGAGCCTATGAACCGTTGTATAAAACAGTGACTAGTACGCCGAGCAGATCCAATCAGATAGATTATTTCTTTGGGCCAAATTCGACCAAAAATATTGGCGGATTGAGTAATGTGAAGAAAACAATATCAGGACACAGTTATTGGCAGGCTTGGCCATTGAGTGAACTTATTTCTTCAAGACAAGCAGCAGCTTCAAAAGTACTAACAGCTCCAGGTCTTAGTCTTTGGTCTTCTGAATATTGTGTTCTTGAAAGCCCTGGAATTTCTGAATTATCTGGAGGAGGAGGCTCAGGGAGAGACTTAGGTATGCAGTTGGCCCTTTGGACAGCTCGTATTATTAGTACAGATATTGCTATCGGAGGTGTTACTTCATGGCAATGGTGGACAGCAATTAGCCGTGGTGACTATAAAGATGGTTTGATTCACGTAGATAATGGAACAAGTAACGGAGCAGGAAATGCTGATTATTGCAAAAATGATGGATACGTTAGAGATTCTAAAACACTTTGGGCTTTAGGTAACTTCTCATTCTTTGTAAAACCAGGAATGGTAAGGGTTCAAATACCAGGTTTAGACAATTCGGCAGCTACAACCGATATCATGTTAACGGCATACAAAGATGAATTGAATAAAAAATTAGTGGTTGTTGCGGTTAACTTCAGTAAAACTGCAAGAACATATAAATTGAATCTTTCAGGAGGAACTTTGACAAATAATAAATTGACGCCATATACAACTTCAGATACAAAAAGTTTGAAAAAAGGAACTGATGTTGATGCCGCAAATTTCGAAATAGAAGCAAGGTCAGTTGTAACATACATAGGTAATTACAAATAAGGGATTCTTTAAAAAGAAGTTTAACGAAATACTATTTTTTTGATTTGGAAACATTTAAAAAAAATAGATAGAATATAGTAAAATGAAAAAAGTATATGTCTCGCTTTTATTGTTAATGAGCTCCTTGTCTTTTGCACAGCGAATTGCGACAATCAGCACTGATAATGTCATGCAAACCATGGAAGGTTTTGGAGGTTCGGATGCCTGGAGATGTCAGTTTGTTGGGAAAAATTGGCCTGAGCAAAAAAAGAATACCATTGCCGATTTGCTTTTTAGCAAAGAAATCGATGCACAAGGGAATCCAAAAGGGATTGGACTTTCAATTTGGAGATTCAATCTTGGAGCAGGAAGTATGGAACAAGGCGAAAACAGTAAAGTTTCGGATGAATGGAGAAGAAGCGAGTGTTTTTTGAATGCCGATGGAACTTACGATTGGTCCAAACAAGAAGGACAAAGATGGTTTTTACAAGCTGCCAAAAAACGAGGAGTTGAAAAATATCTAATTTTCACGAATAGTCCGCCTGTATTTATGACCAACAACGGATTGTCTTTTGCCACTGAAAAAAACAAACTGAATCTGAAAGAAGGAGCAGTTCCAAAATTTGCCGATTTCTTAGTTCAAAGTATTCAGGGATTGGAGAAAAAAGAAGGAATTAAATTCGATTATGTAAGTCCAATAAACGAACCGCAATGGGAGTGGATGGCCAATAACGGAGATAAAAATAGTCAAGAGGGAACGCCTGCCACTAATCAGGAGATTTACGATTTGACCAAAGCACTTTCGAATAAACTGAAATCTCAAAAAATGAGCACTGAAATTGTCATAGCCGAAGCGGGACAAATCAACTATTTGTATGAAAATGTTAATGGTGAAAATCGTGACAATCAGATTGACTTCTTTTTTGGTAATTCAAAAACCAATATTTCAAAATTGCCGAATGTAAAAAATGTCATTTTGGGGCACAGTTATTTTACAACTTGGCCTGTTGACAGACAGGTTTTAAGCAGAAAATTGATTGATGTTAATGTAAAACAAAAACCGGGGTTAAAATATTGGCAGTCGGAATATTGCATTTTGGAAAATCCTGGAGAAGCTGAAATTCCTGGAGGTTCTGGTGGAGGACGAGATTTGGGGATGCAAACGGCTTTGTTTGTGGCTCGTTTGATACACAATGATATTGCTCTTGCCAATGCGGCTTCATGGCAATGGTGGACATCGCTTACCAGAGTGGATTATAAAGATGGTTTGATTTATCTGGATGACGGAAAAAGTAAAGGAGGAACAGCACCTGATTATGTTAAAAATGATGGGGAATTCCATGATTCAAAATTGCTTTGGGCTTTGGGAAATTATTCATTGTTTGTACGTCCGGGTATGCTAAGAATTGATGTACCTAACCAAGATGAACTGGGAGCAGCAAATGATGTGATGCTTACAGCCTACAAAGATGTTCAAAATAAAAAACTGGTTGTTGTTGCTGTAAATTGTGGAAAATCGGGTCAGAAATACAAATTCAATTTGACAAAAGGAACGCTTAAAAACAATGAAGTGATTCCTTATGTTACTTCCGAAAACACTAATTTGAAAAGAGCTGATATTCAGAAGATTGATAATTTGGAAATTCCAGCCAGGTCGGTTGTCACTTTTGTTGGTGAATTCCAATAAGATTCATTCGAGATAAATTACAGATTTACTTTTGAAGCATTTCAAAACATTAGAATAAAAAAAACATACCAATGAGTCCATATAAATTTCATAAAACAATATTCTCCGTTTTATTCTTTTCGATAATAGGATGCAGTGTTCACGCCCAAACGCAAAATGAATTCCATAGTTGGGCAGCTACTCCACCTATGGGATGGAACAGTTGGGATTGCTTTGGACCTACCGTCACGGAAGCAGAGGTAAAAGTCAATGCGGATTATATGGCTAAGTATCTAAAATCTTACGGTTGGGATTATATAATTGTGGATATCAGATGGTACGTTGGGAACGACAAAGCACACGGATACAATGAAAAAGATCCTGATTATGTTATCGATCAATACGGGCGATTTATGCCGGCAGTAAATCGGTTTCCTTCGGCAGCGGGAGGAAAAGGATTTAAGCCATTGGCGGATTACCTTCATAAAAAAGGATTGAAGTTTGGTATTCACATTATGCGAGGAGTACCCGTAATTGCTGTAAAACAAAACATCCCTATAAAAGGTACAAACCTAACGGCAAAGGATATTTATTCAGATAAAGATCAATGCAGTTGGTTGCGAGATATGTACACCATAGTTCCGGAAAAGCCTGGTGCTCAGGAGTATTACAACTCGCTTTTTGAACTGTATGCTTCTTGGGGATTGGATTTTGTTAAAATAGACGATCTTTCTTCTCCAATTTATTTTGAGGGAGAAATTGATATGATTCGTAAGGCAATTGATCGCACAGGACGTAAAATTGTATTGAGTACTTCTCCTGGAGAAACGCCAGTTGCACATGCAGATCACGTTCAAAAGAATGCGAATATGTGGCGTACTGTTGGAGACTTTTGGGACAGTTGGGAACAATTAAAAGACCATTTTGAAGTATTTGCGCGTTGGAACAAATGGCGTTCTTTTGGAGCCTATCCTGATGGTGATATGTTACCTATTGGCCGTATTGGAATCAGGGCAGAAAGAGGTGATCCTCGTATGACCGCATTCACTAAGGACGAACAATATACTTTAATGACCTTATGGACAATTTTTAAATCTCCGTTAATGTTTGGAGGGAATCTCCCCGATAATGATCCTTTCACACTTTCCTTATTGACGAATAAAAATGTCCTAAAGGTTCTTAATGAAAGCATTAATAATAAACCTCTTTTTACAGATAAAGACAAAGCGGCTTGGATTGCTGACGAACCAGGAACGGGAGCCAAATATTTAGCAGTATTCAACACAGCAGATCAACATTTGGTAACCGAGGAAAAAGCAATTTGGAACAGCGGATTAATAACTAAAGCGACTCCAGGACAAAGTACTAAAGTTGATATTGATATTTCGGGAGCCAAAAAGTTGTATTTGGTCGTAAATGATGGTGGTGATAAAACCGATTGGGATCACGCCAATTGGATAGAACCAACTCTTTATAATGAAAAAGGCGCTGTTAAACTCACCAGCCTAAAATGGATTAAAGCAACATCGGGATGGGAAAAAG